>JBOHSQ010000138.1:0-6226 GCA_050733295.1 Gemmatimonadales bacterium | reverse complement strand
CAGCACCGCGCGCATCGTATCGCCCTGGTGGAAGTGCTCGCGGTGGTTCTGCTCGCGGTAGGGAATGATGGCCTCGGCCTCGCGGAAGCGGTTGAGCATGACGACGATCTTCCCGCGTTCGATCTGCTGCTGGATCTCCGGCACCTCGAGGCGGAACAGCGCCTTCACGAACATGGGGTCGGCCCGCGACAGGATCAGCCGCGGCCCCTTGGGCGTCTCCTCGAGCTTCTTCAGCACCGCGCGGATGGTGTCGCCCTGGTGGAAGTGCTCGCGGTGGTTCTGCTCCCGGTAGGGGATGATCGCCTCGGCCTCGCGGAAGCGGGGCAGAAGGATCACGAACTTGCCGCGTTCGACCTGCTGGATCTCGCCCGAGAGGAGCTCCCCGACCTTGTCCCCGAACTCGTCGCGGATGCGGTTCCGCTCGCCCTCGCGAACCCGCTGGATGATGCGCTGCTTGGCGGCCTGGACCGCCAGCCGGCCGAACTGCGCGAAGGGAACCTCCTCTTCGAGCACGTCGCCGGGCTGGAAGTCGGGATCCTCGAAGCGGGCCTCCTCGAGCGAGACCTGCCACGCCTCGTCCTCCACCTGGTCCACGACCTGGCGCAGGCGGACGACGCGGATCGTCCCCTTGAGCTCGTCCACGTCCAGCTCGAACTTGACGTTCGGGCCGTAGCTTCGCATCAGCGCAGCCTGGATGCCGTCCTTGAGCAGGTCCAGGAGCTCGCCCCGCTCGAGCTGCTTCGTCGTCGTCAGCTCGCGGAACGCGGTCAACAGTTCGGCCGAACCTACCATCGTCACTCCCTGCGGTTGCCCAGCGTCGTCCAGTCCACCACCAGGGTGGCGTCGCGGATCTCCGCCAGGGGAATCGTCATTTCCCGCCCATCGTCCAGCCTCAGGGCCACGCTCGCGTCATCGGGGACGCCGACGACCGTGGCCAAGGGCCGCCCCGGCAGGAGCGGGCTCCTGAACCGGACCGACCTGCCGACGTAGCGGCGCCAGTGCGGGGCGAACACCACCGGCCGCTCGATGCCGGGCGAGGAGACCTCGAGCACGTACCGGTCGCCGATCCCGCCCGGCCCCTCGAGCCAGCGCTCGATGGCCCGGCTGGCGCGGGCGCAATCGTCGGCGGAGACGCCCTGCCCGCCGGAAGCGGTGGTGAGGTCAAGGCGAACGCGGAGCACCGGCCGCTGGCGGGTGCCACCGCGCCGGAGGTCCACCAGCTCGTACCCGAGCCCGGCGAGGAGCTCCTGAAGCGGTTCGAGCAGGGGATCGGCGGTCATCGGAGATACCAAAAAAAAATGTGGGGAACTCCCCCACATCGTCGGCCACCGCACTGCCGGCCGGGTGGAACCCGCCCAGCGGCATAAAGTAGTCGTCGGGTGGAGGGGAGTCAACGAGGCCGGGTTACGCGACCGGCCGCCCCAGGAAGGCGACCATGCGGCCGTCGGCGCCCCGGCTCCGGCGGTGGCTGAAGAACCGCTTCCGGTCATGAGCCGAGCACCACCCGGAGGTCGTGACTTCCCCGATCCCGAGGCCCTCGGCCCGGCGCATGAGCTGGGCCCGGACGTCCAGGTGCCACGGCCCCTGACCCTCAACCGGGCGGCCGAATGCCTCCAGCACCTCTCCGCCCACCTCGTAGCACGGCCCGCAGATGGCCACGCCCAGGTGGGCAACCATCTCGCCCGGCAGCGCGCCGGTCCGGCCCCGGAGGAGCGACACCCCCCGCTCAAGGATCCCTGCGGCAGCACCCCGCCAGCCGGCGTGAAGCAGGGCGAAGGCGCCCTGCCGGGGGGCGGCGAGGTACACCGGAGTGCAGTCCGCTACGGTCACGCAAAGCATGACACCGGGGCGGTCGGTCGCGTGGCCATCGAGGCCGTCGTGGATGACCCAGCCGGACGGGTCGACGTGCCAGGCGACTTCGGCGCCGTGCACCTGGTGCGCCATGACCACGGCGCCCACACCGTACTCCGCCTGCCGGAAGTCCCGCCAGCGGCCCATCACGTCCTCGACCGGATCGCGCGTCCAGAGACCAAGGTCGAATCCCGGGGGCGCGCCGTCACCGCGCCAGGTGATCCCGGCGGCGAGTCCGAACCGCTGACGCCAGCCGGGGACCTCAAGTCGCGGCACCGGGCCCGACATCGGGACTTCGCTCAGCTTCATGATGGGAGAGGGGCGAGCTACTCGAGACGCTCGATCCGGGCGCCTAGCCCGCGCAGGCGCTCGTCAATCCGCTCGTAGCCCCGCTCGATCTGGCCCACGTTGTGGATCGTGCTGGTCCCCTCCGCCGCAAGGGCGGCGAGGAGCATCGCCATGCCGGCGCGGATGTCGGGCGACTCGACCACGCCGCCGCGCAGCTTCGAGGGGCCGCTGATGACGGCGCGGTGCGGATCGCAGAGCACGATGCGCGCCCCCATGCCGATCAGCTTGTCGACGAAGAAGAGCCGGGACTCGAACATCTTCTCGAAGACCAGCACCATCCCCTCGCACTGGGTCGCGGCGACGATCGCGATGGACATCGCGTCGGCCGGGAAGGCCGGCCAGGGGCCGTCCTCGAGCTTGGGCACGTGGCCGCCGAGGTCGGGCCGGATCCGACGCTCCTGGTCGGCGTCGACGTACAGGTGTGAGCCATCAAGCCGCGGACGTATGCCCAGGCGCTCGAAGCCCATCAGCGTGCTCCGCAGGTCCTCGCCGCGGACGTCCTCGATCACGACGGCGCCGTTGGTGACGGCCGCGAGCCCGATGAAGCTCGCGATCTCGATGTGGTCCGGGCCGAGTCGGTAACTGCCGCCCTGCAGGCGCCCGTTTCCCTCGATCACGTAGCAGTTGGTCCCGATGCCGTCGATGCGCGCCCCCAGCGCGACCATCATCCGGGCCAGGTCCTGGACGTGCGGCTCGCTCGCGGCGTTCCGCAGGACGGTCGTGCCCTCGGCCATCACCGCCGCCATCAGGGCATTCTCGGTCCCCGTGACGCTCGGCTCATCGAGGAAGATGTCCGCCCCGCGGAGCTTCTTCGCCACCACTTCGTACCGGTCGCCCACGGTGACGTCGGCGCCGAGGCGCTCGAGGGCGAGGAAGTGGGTGTCGACACGGCGGCGCCCGATCACGTCCCCGCCGGGCGGCGGGAGCGTGACCGACCCGAAGCGGGCGAGCAGCGGCCCGGCCAGCAGGATCGACGCGCGGATCCTGGCACAGAGCGCGGGGTCGAGAGTCCGGCCGGTGGCATTGCGGGTGTCCACCCGCACCCGGTTCTCCGCCACCCACTCGACCTCGACCCCGAGGTGGCCCAGCAGCTCGAGCAGGGTGAGGACGTCGCGGATGTGCGGAACGTTGTCGAGCTCCACGGGCCCGTCGGCCAGGAGCGTGGCGGCGATGATCGGGAGGGCGGCGTTCTTGTTCCCTGCAGGGCGGACCGATCCCCGAAGCGCGGTCCCGCCCTGAACGCGGAAGGCTGGCGGCATCGCGGAAGGTTGAGGGCAAGGCAGCCCGCGGGTCAAGCCGCGAAACGGCCGTTATATTGCCAAAGTTCCCGTCCGGGAGGCTCCGTGGTACCCGCCTGGCAGTGGACCGTGATGGCCATCTCGCTGGCGATCATCGCGCTGGCGGTCCTGGGGACCGTCGTGGCGCTCGCGGCTGTCGCGCGCAACGTTGCCCGCCGCCTCGACAGCCTCGAGCCGGCCCTCGCCGAGCTCCGGGGCGAGATCCTCCCCGCCCTCCGCTCGATGCGCCACATCGTCGGCCGGGGCGAGGACGTCGCGGACAAGCTCCGCTACGAGGCCGACGCCGCGATCGCCACCGCGCGCCGGATCCGGGGTCGGGTGGAGGCTGCCACCCGGCGGGCCGAGGAGCGGCTGGGCGACCTCGATGCGCTGTACGAGGTGGTCTACGACGAGGTGGCGGACACGGCACTCGGCCTGGCGACGGCGTTCCGCACCACGCGGTCGGTGGCGGGCCACGCGCGCAGTGTTCTGCGCCGGCGCCGCCGGAAGAAGTGGTTCGCGTGAGACTCCGGCGCGTCGCGGCGGCGTTTCTGATCCTGGCCGCCGCGTCCGCCCTCTGGCCGGATCCGCTCTGGGCCTGGACGCCGGGAACCCATGTGTTCCTCGGCCAGGCCATCCTCGACAACCTCCACCTCCTCTCCCCCGCCCTCGCGGCACTGCTCCGGTCGCACCCGGTCGAATTCCTCTACGGCGGAATCGCACCGGACACCTCGTTCGCCAAGGACTACGCGCCGCTCCACCGGCACAGCCATCACTGGCACCTGGGCCAGGAAGTGCACGACCGCGCCGACAGCGACGCGCTCCGCGCATTCGGGTACGGCTACCTCATCCACCTGGCTGCGGACACGGTCGCCCACAACTACTTCGTGCCCAGGCAGCTGGCCGCGACGGCGCTGCTCAAGGGGCTCGGCCACGCCTATTGGGAAGCACGATTCGAGTCGCACCTGGGCGACCGCTGGGCGCGCGAGGCCCGCGAACTGATCCTCCACGACCACGCCGAGGTGGATCGGCACCTGGACCGCATCATCGCGCCGACGCTGTTCAGCGTGCCGACCAACCGGCGGCTGTTCCGCGGCATGGTCCACCTGGCGGACCGGACGACCTACCGCCGGGCCTTCGACCTGGCCCGACAGCGGAGCCGGTACGACATCCACGATGCGGACGTGGAGCGGCACATGGCGGTGTCGTTCGAGCACGCCATGCATCTGCTCGCCGCCATGGAGGAGGGGCCGCGCAGCCTCGACCCGACCGGCTCGGCGGCGTTACGGTTGGCGAAGCAGATGCGGCGGCAGGCACTGCGGGAAGGCGGCTACGCGGTCCCGAAGCTCATCTGGGACGCAGCGGAGGCGAACTTCGGGCTGCCCCGGCTGGGACTCGGCTTCTGGCACCGCGCCACGACTCCCCATCCCTGGGGCGATGTAGCGCTGCCGTCCGCACCTACGGAGTAGGCCCTTCCGGGTCGCGCAGCCCGAGCGGCGGCCCGAGCACCTCCCTCCACACCATCGCCCGCCTGACCTCCGACAGCGGGATCGCCACCCGGCGCTGCTCCGTGGGAGAGGCGGCCGCAATGCGGCGATGGAACTCGGCGTGGTCGGCCGCGCTCAGGCCATGGCTTCGCGCCTCGGCAGCCTCGATCCGCTGGCGCACGAGGGCTTCCGCCCCGGCGTCCGCCACGACGACCGCACGCTCCGCCCGCTTCGGCTCGACGTCCAGCCCCTCACCCTCGACCGACTGGCCCTCAAGGCTCCGGGCTTCCTCCGGATCCTCCGGCTCAGGCAACGGCGGCCTGGGCAAAGGTGCCCGCCGGTGGGCCGCCGGCTCGCCCTCCGGGAGCTCGACCTCGATGCCCATTCCCCGGAAGAGAGCCTCGAGCGTCCGGGCTTCTCCCTGGGTGCCGCGCGTGCCCAGGTCGGCCGCCCCGGGCGGGGCAGACACGATGACCTGCGGACGGGTACGCGCGGCCTGGCGCCGCGCCTCACGCTCGGCGCGCTGCTCCTCGAGCCTGGCGTCATAGGCAGCCGCGGCATCGTCCGTCCGGCCCCTGGCCTTCTTCATGGCCCGGCCGAACAGCGTCGCGCCCAGGTAGAAGAAGACCAGGATCAGCCAGAGCTCATCCATCGCTTACCGCTCCCCGTCCATCCGGGGCTGGTCCTCGCTGCCGGCGATCGACTGCCGCATGGCGGTATCGGCCTGGAGATTCCGGTAGCGCTGGTAGTCCATGATGCCGAGGTTGCCGCTGCGGAAGGCCTCGGCCACGGCCAGCGGAACCTGGGCCTCCGCCGCGATCACCGCGGCGCGCTGCTTCTGGGCCTCCGCCTTGAACTCTTCGACCATGGCCACCGCCAGCGCCCGGCGCTCCTCCGCCTTGGCCTGAGCGATGCGCTTGTCCGCCTCGGCCTGGTCGGTCTGCAGCTCCGCGCCGATGTTCTTTCCCACGTCCACGTCGGCGATGTCGATCGAGAGGATTTCGAAGGCCGTCCCGCTATCGAGCCCCTTCGCCAGCACCGTCTTGGAAATGCGATCCGGATTCTCCAGCACCGCCTTGTGCGAGGCCGACGAGCCGATGGTGGACACGATGCCTTCGCCCACCCGGGCCAGAATGGTCTCCTCGCCCGCGCCGCCCACCAGGCGATGGATATTGGCCCGCACCGTCACCCGCGCCAACGCGATGAGCTGAATGCCGTCCTTCGCCATCGCGGCGACCTTGGGCGTCTGGATGACCTTGGGAT
>JBOHSQ010000137.1:0-9715 GCA_050733295.1 Gemmatimonadales bacterium | reverse complement strand
CTCCCACCCTGCTCACCAACCTCACCGGCCCGATCGCGGCGCCCTTGACGGCGCCCGTGCGGGCCTCAGGTTCATCCCGACCCCCCCGCCCCCGCGCGTGGTGACCCATGCCCTTCGACATGCGCCTCGTCCAGTGTGGTGCGCGCCTCCGCCGCACCCCCTTTTTCGAGGCCACCCAACGTCACGGTGCCCAGGCGTACACCGTCTACAACCACATGCTCTTCCCGGTCCGCTATGCCGACCTCGAGGAGGAATACTGGCACCTCACCCATCACGTGACCCTCTGGGACGTCTCCGTCGAGCGCCAAGTGGAGATCACCGGGCCCGACGCCTTCGCCTTCACCAACCTCCTCACGCCCCGCGACCTGGGCCGCTGCGCCGTGGGCCAGGGCAAGTATGTCGTGATCACCGCGCCCGACGGCGGCGTCGTGAACGACCCGGTGCTCCTCCGGCTCGGCGAGAACCACTTCTGGCTCGCGCTCGCCGACAGCGACGTCCTGCTCTGGGCCCGCGGCGTGGCGTTGAACTCGGGGCTCCGCGTCCAGATCACCGAGCCCGACGTCTCCCCGCTCCAGGTCCAGGGTCCGAAGGCCAGGGAGGTCGTGGGCGCCCTCTTCGGCGATCGCGTGCTGCAGCTCCCCTACTACTGGTTCCTCGAGACCTCGCTCGACGGCATCCCCGTCGTGATCACCCGCACCGGCTGGTCGGGTGAGGTGGGTTACGAGGTCTATCTCCGCGACGGGAGCCGCGGGATCGAGCTCTGGGACCGGATCATGGAAGCGGGCCGTCCCTACGACATCCGCCCCACCGGCCCCTCCGACATCCGCCGGATCGAGGCCGGCATCCTCAACTGGGGTGCCGACATGGGGCTGGACGACAACGTCTACGAGGTCGCGCTCGATTGGCTCATCGATGACGACAAGGCCGGGGACTACATCGGCAAGGACGCGCTGCGCCGGATCAGGGCCGAGGGGGTGAAGCGCAAGCTGGTGGGCATCGAGATCGAGGGCGACCGCGTCGACTTCAACTCGAACAAATGGCCGGTGTCGGCAAACGGCGGGCAGGTCGGCCGGGTCACCTCCGCCATCTGGTCGCCCCGGCTCAAGCAGAACATCGGATACGCCATGGTCCCCATCACCCACGCCGCCCTCGGCTCGGTCCTGCAGGTGAACGTCCCTGGTGCAGGCCCGCGGAACGCGACCGTGGTCAAGAAGCCGTTCGTCGACCCGAAGAAGGAGATCCCCAAGAGCTGACGACCATGGTCGCCGGCACCTGCCACGCCACGTTCGCCTTCGAGGTCGGCCAGCACATCGACCTCGAGCGCTGCGCCGGCGCACTCCCGCCCGCCGAACGCCAGCAGGTGCGGAGCCGCCGCCGCCTGCCCCAGTACTTCGAGTACCAGCCGCCTCCGCTCCGCCTCCCCCAGGAGCCCCCGGTCTTCGACGTGGCCGGCCTCTCCGTCTCCCGGGTGGACGTCGTGCTCTACGATTTCGGTGCGGCGGCGGTGAACTACATCCTCCCCTTCGAGGGAGACCTCGCGTCGCTGGTGCCGGTGAGCGTGGCACTCCAGGACACCGCGGCGCTGGCAGAGGACGCCCGGGCACGGCTCGAGCGCCTGGTGCCCGCCCTCGAGAACGCGATCGAACGGCCGCAGCTCACCGACATGGTCGAGGACTACTTGATCTTCCAGGTCGACCGGTTGCCCCACGGCTTCCGGCCTGGCGACCTCTGGCAGGGTCCCTCACGCGACGTGGTCGCCCGGCTTCTGCGTGGCGCGGACCACCCCCTCGCCACGGAGGAAGTGGAGGACGCCGTCGGGCTCCGCCTTTCCTGGACTCCCGACGACCTCACCATCGTGGACTGGAACGCTGCCCTGGTGTGCGACCCCGATCCGGAAGAGACCACGGTGTTGCTCGAGTTCGCTAACGTGCAGCTCCTCGAGCTCCGGCACCTCGACCGGGAGCTGGACGAGGTCGTGGAGCAGGCCTACGCAGCGTTGGGGCGGAGCCGGCCCACCTGGTGGCATGCCCTGCGGCCCCCCGTCACGGCGCTTCGCCGCCTGAGCCAGCTGCAGGTGGACAGTGCCGTCCTGTTCGAGCGCGTGTCCAACGCGGTCAAGCTGGTCGGGGACCGGTTCCTGGGCCGGGTGTACCTTGCCGCCTCGCATCGCTTCCATTTCGCCGACTGGGACCAGGCCATCGCCCGCAAGCTCGCCGTGACCGAAGGGATCTACCAGAAGCTGTCGGACCGGGTCACCGCACGGCGACTGGAGGTCCTCGAGTGGATCGTCATCCTGCTGATCGCGTTCGAGGTGGTGTTCGGCCTCCTCCAATAGCAGATCGCCCCCTCCTATTCTGGGACAAGCGTAACCAGCACGAAGGGGTGATCACTGGGCTCGTCGTCGGGCCAGCACGCCTCGTAGCGCAGCGGTGCGAGGGGGCCGTCGAACAGGACGTAATCCCCCCGCCCATCGCTGCAGTGTTGATCGTTGGGCACCTGCAGCACCACGAAGGGATCCTTGAGCCGAGTGTAGAGCAGAGCCACCTCCGGCGTGCCGCCGATCCAGTCGGGGGTATTGAGGTCGGCGTCGTGATTCTGGGGGCCGTAACCTGAAAGGGCGTTCAGGTCTCCCCCCACGATTGCAATGCCCGGCGGAGGCGGCAGGAGGGTGAGGATGGCCTGCGCGGCCTGCAGCCGCTCCGGCGAGGCCTCGTGCCCACCATAGGGCACGTCGTTGGCGCCCTTGATCCCCCAGTGGGTGGCCACCACCACGTGCGGGTGGCCGCCAATGTCGGTCTCGGCGCTCAGGATGTGCGAGTCGTTGCTGGTGAGGGTGCCTGGTGGGTCGATCACCTGGCGCCGGACGTTGCGGAGTGGCGCCCGAGAGAGAATGGCCACGTCGGGATAGGCCTCCCGGAGCAGCACGAAGTACTGCATTCCTGCGGCCGCGGCGACCACTTCGGCCACGTGCCGGTCGCGAACCTCGGTCAGGAGCAGCACGTCGGCATGCATGCCGAGCTGGAGTCCCCAGCGTGCGTGCGTCGAATCGTCGTAGTGCCCCGGTTGATGCAGGTTGAATGTGCCCACCTTGAGCATGTCAGGTCCAAACGAGGTTACGATCGCAGGCGGCAGGAGCCGCGTCTGGCCCACTCCGTTCTCCGCCTCGCCCCGCACCTCGAGCCGCAGGTCTACAAAGCGGTTGCCCTGACACCGGGCACGGTGGACAGCCACATCGAGCGTGTACTGCTTCGCCAGTTGACTCGGGAGCGTTGACCCGGCCTGGGCCCCCTCGATCTCGGCTACAGGGTCAACGATCGTGACCATCGTGGTGCCCTGGGGAGGGACACAGTTGATTCGGAGTTCACCCCTGATCCCCACGCGCCGAATGCCCGTCTCTGGGTCGGTGGCCGTCGCGAGAAGGAAGACTTGGTCCGCGGACCGCGCCCGTCGGGAAGGGGAGCCCCCCGAATCCTGCGTCACCAGGAGGTCCTTTCGGAGTCCGGCCGATCCCAGCCGCAGCATGGGCGGAGTCGCGTCCAGGGTCCCCGGAGCCGGTGTAGGAACCGGGGGTGGCGCCTGGCACCCGAGGGTGAGGGCGACGACAATGCCCGCCGCGGCGGGCCAGCTGAAGCGACGCATGCAGACCTCCTGCCGAAGGTGGCGTCCTACGGCCGGAACGGACGCTCCCCAAGGCTGATGGCCCGGAAGGGGCGCGCGGGCTGGACCAGCGGGCCCATGGCGATGGTCAGCGTCCCGCCCCACTGCGTCAGGTGCGCCCACTGTGATGGCGTGCCGTTCGCCCCCCATCCCTGCGTCCACGCGGTGCGGACCGTCATATCGACTCTCCCACCGGAGGAGAGCAGCGCCACATTGAGTTGCCGGGCTGGATGCGGCGCGGGGGCGGACACACCATCGTCACAAAAGCCGACCGCGACATCCATGTATCCGGTCAGGCCGCCGATTAGACCTCCCACATCCTCCGGGGCCTGCCAGGCTCCACTGCCTGCCCGGATCGTGTACCATGTCCCGGCCGACGCGCCGCCGCCTCCCCCTGTCAGCGCGACGACATGGAGCTGGTTGTCCGCCGTGGCGGCGGCGATCCTGGAAACGCCTGCCGGCAGTGCAGTGACCGGCACAAACGGTGTGTAGTTGGCCGCGGTGGGGTCGGCGAGCGCGCGGGAGGCCGTGCCGTGCCAGACTCGACCGTCCTGAGCGGCGGCGAGCAGGTGCAGTTGGTCCGCGCCAGTCGTTGGATCGGTCTGCGCGGCACAGGCGACGTCCACGTAGGGCGTCCCCGGTGCAGCAAGCCCCGCGCTGAGGTCGGTCCAGATGTAAGTGGAGTTCAGGCCCGGGGAGATCCACTTCATCAGCTCACCGAGCGGAACGCCATCGCCGTCCACCGTCGGCTGGCCCCGTCATTCTGCCAAGGAGAGGTGTCCGTCATAGCCCACCAGGCAGAGGTAGGTATGGGTACCGACGGTGGTGGCGGAGATCCGGTCTCCCTCGACAGTGCGCGTCGCGCTGACGTTGAGTCGAACGCCCGGCGGCAGGGTGGAGGCGCCCTGCGGCAGCGGACCATAGGTGCTCCAGACGCCAGCCGAATCTTGCCTGTGCACCACGACACTGCCGGCAGGGATGCCGCCGACGGGCACGCTCCCGATTGGCGGGCCGATCGCGAAGAACTCCAGGACCTCTCGCTGCTCCGGGATCGAGCCCATGGTGGATGTTTCAGCGACGTCGATCGCGGCGACCGGGAACGATCTGGGCGACCCATCCGGTGCGAGCAGGCCGGGGGGTGGCAGTGGATTCGGCCATGCGCGCAGCGCTGGGCCCTTTCGAAGGGTCGTGACTGGCGGCCAGTTCCTGGTGACCTGGGGCGAGAGCTGGGCCATCGTGCAGTGACAAACGGGATCCCACGCTGCCGTTATGGTGGCCGGCGGCGTTGGCTTGCACTGGATGACTGCCAGTGCCGCCAAGGTGGCGAGTGGGAACTGTCGCAGGTGCATCGTTGCCCCCCGGTTCGGAAGGATGCCTGAGAAGGCGCGATGCTACGCTCCGGTACCACCGCTCGCAACAGCCCCGGCGCTTCACTAAGATTGTCCAGCCCCACGCGCCCGAGCCACGACCCTTGACCGCGATCTCGCCATGCGCCTCATCTCCCTAGTGGCCCTCGCCCTCCTCGCCGCCTGCTCGGCCCAGTCGGGCGACCGCCAGGGGGCCGAACCACCCACGCGCGCGGACAGCCTCCTCGCCCAGTACACTACCGTCCGCCTCACCACGGACCTCGCCGCGCTCACCGAGCACGAGCGCCGGATGATCCCGTTGCTCATCGAGGCCGCCCAGGCGATGGACGAGGTGTTCTGGCTCGAGTCATCCGGCCCGCGCGACAGCGTGCTCATGGCGGTCACCGATCCCGACCTGCGCCGCTACGCCGAGATCAACTACGGCCCCTGGGACCACCTCGCCGACGACGCGCCGTTCGTCCCCGGGGTCGGCCCCAAGCCCGAGGGCGCCAACTTCTATCCCCGGGACATGACCAGGGCCGAGTTCGACAGCGCGGTGGCCACGGGAGGCCCTCGCGCCGACTCGCTCAAGTCCTACTACACGCTTGTCCGCCGCGGGCCCGCCGGGCTCGAGGCCGTGCCCTACCACCAGGCCTTCGCGGCCCAGCACCAGCGCGCCGCCGCCAAGCTGCGCGAGGCCGCCGCCTTCGCCGACGATCCGGCGCTCCGCCGCTACCTCGACCTTCGCGCCGAGGCGTTGGGGAACGACCGCTACCAGCCCAGCGACTTCGCCTGGATGGCGATGAAGGACAACGGCATCGATGTGGTCATCGGCCCCATCGAGACCTACGAGGACCAGCTCTACGGCTACAAGACGGCCCACACGGCGTACGTCTTGACCAAGGACCGCGAATGGAGCGCGCGACTCGCCCGCTACGCCGCCGTCCTCCCCGCGCTCCAGCGCGGCCTCCCCGTCCCGGAGCGCTACCGGCGCGAGACGCCCGGCGCAGGCTCCGACCTCGGTGCCTACGACGTGCTCTACTATGCGGGGCAGTCGAATGCCGGGTCGAAGAGCATCGCCATCAACCTGCCCAACGACGAGCAGGTTCAGCTGCGCGCCGGGACCCGCCGCCTCCAGCTCAAGAACGCGGTGCGGGCCAAGTTCGACCGGATCATGCAGCCCATCGCTGGCGCGCTCATCGCCGAGGACCAGCGCGCCTACGTGACGTTCGACGCCTTCTTCGAGAACGTGATGTTCCACGAGGTCGCGCACGGACTCGGCATCAAGAACACCGTCACCGGCCGCGGCACGGTGCGCACCGCCCTCAAGGACCTCTCCAATCCGCTCGAGGAGGGCAAGGCCGACGTGCTGGGCCTCTACATGGTCACCCAGCTCATGCGCCGCGGTGAGCTCGACTCCACCAGGCTCCGCGACAACTACACCACCTTCATCGCCAGCATCTTCCGATCCATCCGGTTCGGCGCCTCGAGTGCGCACGGCCGCGCCAATGTCGCCCGGTTCAACTTCTTCGGGCGGATGGGCGCCTTCACCCGCGACTCCGCGTCCGCCACCTACCGCGTGGACTTCGAGCGGATGGCGGTCGCCATGGACTCGCTTTCCGCCCGGCTCCTCACCTTCCAGGGCGAGGGCGATTACGACGGCGCCAGCGCCTTCATGCAGGAGTTCGCCGTACTCTCCCCGACGCTCCAGGCCGACCTCGACCGCCTCGCCACCCTCGGCATCCCCGTGGACCTCGTCTTCGAGCAGGGCCCGGCAGTGCTGGGCCTCACGCCCTGACCCCCGTGACCTTCGACCTCCGACCCCCGACCCGCGTCCTCCTCGCCAACCGCCTCGCGGAGCCCATCGCAGCCGGGCTCCGCGCCGCGAAGCCGGGGCTCGAGGTGCGCGCGAAGCAGGTGCACGAGGTCACCCCGGACGACCTGGCCTGGGCCGAGGCGCTGGTTGGGTTCAAGCGTCCCGCCGCGGGGATCGGGACGGTGCGCTGGGTGCACAGCATCGGCGCGGGCGTGGACGCGTTCCTCGACGGCCCGGCCTGGCCGGCGAACGTGCTCCTCACCCGCACCAACGAACCGTTCGGGCCTGCGATGGGTGAGTTCGTCCTCGCCCGCCTCCTCGCCTTCGCCCAGCACCTGCCGGAGTTCGCCTCCGACCAGCGCGAGCACCGGTGGAAGCCGGTGACTCCCCAGCGGCTCGCGGGCAGTCGCGCCGTCGTGATCGGCACCGGCGAGGTGGGGCGCGGCATCGCGGCGGCGCTCACCACGGCGGGCGTGCGCGTCACCGGTGTGTCGCGGAGCGGCGCCCGCGCACCGGGGTTCGAGGCCGTGAAGCCGGTGGCCGACCTCGCGGCCCTCATGCCGTTCACGGAATGGCTCGTGCTCGCGGCACCCCTCACGCCCGGGACCCGCGGCCTCATCGGGCCCGACGTGCTCGCCCGGTGCCACGGACTGCGGCTGGTGAACGTCTCGCGGGGCGGGCTGGTGGACGAACCGGCGCTCCTTTCCGCGCTCGACGCCGGCCGCGTCGCCGCCGCGGCGCTCGACGTCTTCGACGAGGAGCCGCTCCCGGCCACGTCGCCGCTCTGGAATCATCCCGGGGTGTTCATCTCGCCCCACGTCGCCGGCGTGACCACGACGGAAGGCGCCATCGCGGGCTTCCTCGAGTGCCTCGCCGCCCTCGAGCGCGGCCACCGCCCCAGGCTGGAAGTGGATCCCGTCCGCGGCTACTAGGCCGCTCGCCCGTCCGCCCGCCCTGCCCGTCTATTAGTCATGTCCCACGACACCGCCCTCATCGCGACCGTCGCCATCGGCCTCGGCCTGGCGTTCGTGTTCGGCATGCTCGCGGCGCGGCTCCGGCTGCCGCCGCTGGTCGGCTATCTCCTGGCCGGCGTGGCCGTGGGCCCGTTCACCCCCGGCTTCGTCGCCGATCCCGCGCTCGCGGGCCAGCTCGCCGAGATCGGCGTCATCCTGCTGATGTTCGGCGTGGGGATCCACTTCTCGGTCGGTGATCTGCTGGCGGTCCGCCGCATCGCTGTCCCCGGCGCCGCCGTCCAGATCGCCGTCGCGACCATCCTTGGCGCCGTGCTCGCGCGGTTCTGGGGCTGGACCTGGGGCGCCGGCCTCGTCTTCGGGCTCTGCCTCTCCGTGGCGAGCACCGTGGTGCTGCTCCGCGCCCTCGAGTCCCGCGGCCTGCTCGACGCCGTCGACGGCCGCATCGCCGTCGGCTGGCTGGTGGTGGAGGACCTCGCCACCGTCCTCGTGCTCGTGCTGCTGCCGGCGATCGCGCCGGCACTCGGCGGCGGCACGGTGGCCCCCGATGCCGCCGCGGCCGTCGGCGTCACCCGCGAGGCGGTCGGGACCGGGCTTGGTGGGCTCGCGCTCTCCCTCGGCGCCACCCTCCTCAAGGTCGCGCTCTTCGTTGTCCTCGTCTTGGTCGTCGGCCGCCGGGTCGTGCCCTGGCTGCTCGAGCACGTCGCCCTCACCGGCTCGCGCGAGCTCTTCACCCTCGCCGTGCTCGCCGTGGCGCTCGGCATCGCCGTCGGCGCCGCGTGGCTCTTCGACGTCTCCTTCGCCCTCGGCGCGTTCTTCGCCGGGATGGTGGTCAACAGCTCCGACCTGAGCCACCAGGCCGCCACCGACGCGCTGCCCCTGCAGGACGCGTTCGCAGTTCTCTTCTTCGTGGCCGTCGGCATGCTGTTCGACCCCGCCATCCTGGTGGAGCAGCCGCTCCGGCTTCTCGCAGTCGTCCTGATTATCCTGGTCGGGAAGTCGCTTGGCGCCTTGCTCATCGTGCTCGCGCTGCGCTACCCCGCGCACACCGCACTCACTATTTCAGCCAGCCTGGCGCAGATCGGCGAGTTCTCCTTCATCCTCGCCGCGCTCGGCGTGAGCCTCGGCCTCCTGCCCCCCGAGGGACAGGGCCTCATCGTCGCCGGGGCGCTGGTCTCGATCAGCCTGAACGCGCTCATGTTCCGGCTGGCTGGCTCGAGCCACGCATGGCTGCGGGAACGGCCGAAGCTGCTCGAGCTGCTGGAGCGGAAGGAGAGGGTCGAGCCCGACCTTGCTGCGCAGGGGCCCGCGCTCCGTAATCACGCCGTCCTGGTCGGTCACGGCCGTGTGGGCAGCGTGGTCCGGGAGTTGCTCGGCGAGTGGGCTGGGCGGCTGGTCGTCGTGGAGCGCGACCGAGGCCTGGTCAACAACCTGCGCTCCGCGGGCGTGCACGCGGTCCACGGCGACGCGAGTCGCGCCGGCGTCCTCGACCGGGCCGAGGTGGGCGCCGCCAGCCTGCTCGTGGTCACCGCCGCCGAACCCTTCGAGGTCCGCGCCATCATCGCCATGGCTCGGCGGGCCAACCCCGGCATCGTCACCATCGCCCGTACCCATACCGAGGACGAGCGCAGCTGGCTCGAGCAGCAGGGCGTCGAGATGGTCGTCCTCGGCGAGCGCGAGCTGGCCGCCGCCATGGCCCGCTCCGCGGCCGACTTTTTCGCGGCGGTTCCGACGCCCCTGCCCGAATTGAACCGCCCAATCGCCTGACCGCCCAAGCAGCCCGTGTTGCCTGTGGTTCCGCCCGTCCTGCCCGTCTTGCCTCCCGCGCGTCATTCCGACCGCTGACTCCGCCACTCTGACAAATTCCGCTGGCCGACCGCGCCTCGCGTCCGGAAGCACGAAGGCCCGACTCGGATCTCCGAGCC
>JBOHSQ010000136.1:0-2622 GCA_050733295.1 Gemmatimonadales bacterium | reverse complement strand
GTGGCCGATCACCTGGCCACCGAGGAGCTGTCGGTCGGCGACTTCGTGTTGAGCGGGGGCGAGCCCGCGGCTGTCTGCGTCATCGACGCGGTGGTGCGGCTGCTCCCGGGGGCGCTGGGCGATCACGAGTCGGCGAGCACCGATTCGCACTACGACGGGCTCCTGAGCCCGCCCAGCTACACCCGGCCGCCGGAGTACCTCGGCTGGGAGGTCCCGGCGGTCCTTCGCTCGGGCGACCACGCGGCCATCGCCGAGTGGCGCCGCCAGCAGGCGGAGCGGCTGACCGCCGAGCGCCGGCCCGACCTCTGGGCCACATATCGTGAGCTGCACGGCGAGCCGTGAGGCTCGTTGACGAAGGCACGGCGAGTCGGACGACTCGCGAAACCACGGCGCCCGTTGGGGCGTGGAGGATGTGACGATGGAACGACTGGACGCGGTGGAGCGCGAGGGGCTGCGCGACGACCTGCCCCGTTTCGAGCCGGGCGACACCGTGCGCGTGCAGGTGCGCGTGCGCGAGGGTGACAAGGAGCGCCTGCAGGCGTTCGAGGGCATCTGCATCGCCAAGCGCGGCGGCGGCATCAACGAGACCTTCACCGTGCGGAAGGTGTCCGCCGGCGTCGGCGTCGAGCGGATCTTCCCCCTGCACAGCCCCACCATCAGCTCGGTGGAAGTGGTGCGCCGCGGGGCGGTGCGCCGGGCGAAGCTCTACTATCTCCGCCGGCTCTCCGGCCGCGCCGCGCGCATTCGGGAGAAGCGCGAGGGCTGAGCCGTGTCCCCCCGGCCCCGGCGTCCGACGCTCGCCCGCGAGGGCGCGTGCTGGGAAGCCGGGGCCCTGCTCGTCGGAGTCGATGAGGCAGGCCGCGGACCACTGGCAGGACCGGTGGTTGCCGCGGCCGTCGTGTTTCCGGTGAACTGCCGCCGCATTCGCGGCGTCCGGGACTCGAAGACCCTCCCGCCCGCCGATCGCGCCGAGCTCGCCGTCCAGATCCGCGTCCGCGCCCTCGCCATCGGCATCGGTGCCGCCAGCCGCCGCGAGATCGACCGCCTGAACATCCGGGTCGCCACGGCCGTCGCCATGCGCCGGGCCGTCGCCCGTCTCACGTCTCACGTCTCACGTCTCACCGTCCACGACCCTCGCCCCTCGACCCTCGACCTCTGGATCGACGGCCTCCCGCTGCCCGAGATCGGGCGCACCCACCAGGCCCTCGTCGACGGCGACGTGCACTGCTACTCCATCGCCGCGGCAGGCATCGTCGCCAAGGTCGCCCGCGACGGCCTGATGGTCCGGCTCCACCAGCGCTACCCCGACTATGGCTGGGGCACCAACGCCGGCTACGCCACCGACTACCACCGCGCTGCCCTCGAACGCCTGGGCCCCACCCCCCATCACCGCCGCAGCTTCGCCCCGGTCGCCCAGCTGTCGTTGGTCTGACCTGCGACCGTATTTCCGCTCTCGGTCGCCCCAGGTCACCGGTCCCCGAGCTCTGGCCCTCTGCCAGTGGCCCGCCGACCCCCCGCTCACCGCTCCGTTACACTCCCGCCATCACTGCGTGACCCCGCCCCGCGAGATTCGCACTCATGGTGCGCATCCTCGCGGACAGGGTAGGGGCCCTCGACCGGGCCTGGCTGGTGGTACTCTCCCGGCTGGCTGCGCCGGGCTGGCTGGACCGCCTCCTGCGGGGACTCACCCACGCCGGCGGCGCGCGGGCGACCATCGGTTTCTCCCTGCTCCTCCTCGCCCTCCCGGGCACCCGCGCCCTCGGCGCGGCTACCGCGCTCGCGAACCTGGCGTCACACCTCGCCGTCCAGGCCCTCAAGCGGTCCGTGGTGCGCCGCCGGCCCCACCTCTACGGCGACTTCGACCCCCTCGCCGCGGTGCCCGACGCCTTCTCGTTCCCCTCGGGTCACACCGCCGCGATCACCGCCGTGGTCTTCCCGCCGATCCTCGCGGGTCACCCGCTGGGCCTCGTCCTGCTCCCGCTGGTGCCCGTCGTGGCGGTCTCGCGGGTCTACCTCCGGGTCCACTACCTCACCGACGTCCTCGCCGGCTTCGTCCTGGGCCTCGCGGGAGCCCTGCTGTTCACCTGATCCCCCGCTCACCGAGGCCCCGGACTCAGCACTCCGCGCAAGAACCCGCCGAACCCCCGCTCACCGTTCGCTGTATCCCCCACCCCCGCCGCCTCCGCCACCGCTCGTCGCTACGCGCACCACCCCGCTCATGCCCGGATGGATGGTGCACTGGTAGTTGAACAGCCCCGCCGTATTGAACGTCCGGGTGATCGTCGTGTTGATGTTCTCGCCCGGGATGTCGCTCGGCACGCCCGACGCGGCGGCGAAGTCCACGTTGTGGCCCAGGCTGCCGAACTGGAAGTTCACCCTCCCGCCCTGCTGAATGCGCACATCGTCCGGGTCGAACACGGTCGCCGGCGTCGCCTGCACCGTCGCGTTCATCGACGTGCCCGACGGCCCGTTGCTGTCGCTCGAGCACGCCGCGATCAGCAGTCCGGCGAGCAGCGTCCTGGTTGCGTTCCGGTACCTCATCGATCCCTCCTGGCACCCCATATTGCCGGACCCCGAGTCCTCATGGGGCGTCACTCTAGAATGGGACGATCGACCCCCTGG
>JBOHSQ010000135.1:0-18627 GCA_050733295.1 Gemmatimonadales bacterium | reverse complement strand
CAGTGCCGGCCGCCGCGGGATGGCAGACCCGCGCTATCGCGCGGTGAGCCAGAGCCGGACCGCGACCACCGCAAGCAGCGCGGCGAACAGGCGCTGATGGGTTGCGGGCGCGAGGTTCCCCACCACGCGCGCCCCGACCCAGGCGCCGCCCGCGAGCCCGAGCGCCACGAGGGCGGCTGGGCCCACCTGCACCTGGCCCCGCTTCCAGTACTCCCAGGCTCCCAGCGCCCCCACCGGCAGGAGCAGCGCGGCGAGCGACGTGCCCGTTGCGGTCGCCATGGGCATCCTCGCCGCCCAGGCCAGAGCCGGGACAATCACGATGCCACCCCCGATGCCGAAGAGTCCGGCGAGGACTCCGGCCGCGAGCCCGATCCCGACGAAGAGCAGGTGCACCACTTCCTCCGGAGGTTGTCGGACGGGATTCTAGCCCACTGCCTGCGGCGCTGGAAGCGCGCCCGGGCCGGCGGCGATTACATTCCCGCTCCATGCCGACGCGCCGCCCGACACACGCCCTCCTGACCCTGCTGGCGATCACGGCCTGCGAGGGGGCGCCGCTCCCGCGCGGGGGCGGGGTGGAGCTCCAGGAAGCCATTCCCAAGCACGACTTCACTCTCACGTCCACGGAGGGCCAGCGTTTCCGGTTCCGCGAGCAGACCGCGGGCCGGGTCACCTTCCTCTTCTTCGGCTACACCAACTGTCCCGATGTCTGCCCGGTGCAGATGGCGGGGCTCGCCTCCGCGCTGCGCGAGCTCGACCCGGAAGACCAGCGCCGGGTATCGGTGGTCTTCGTGACGACGGATCCCCAGCGCGACACGCCGGCGCGACTCCGCTCGTGGCTGGACTCCTTCAGCAGGGACTTCATCGGCCTGACGGGGAGCCAGGGCGAAGTCGAGGCGGTGCAGCGCCTCTACGACCTGGCCCCTGCCGTGCGCGAGACTCCGCGAGCCGACAGCAGCTACCTCGTGGGGCATGCGGCCCAGCTCCTCGCCTTCGGCGTCGACGACACTGCGCGCACGGTCTATCCCTTCGGCCAGCGCCAATCGGACTGGGGACCGGAATTGCGGCGCCTGCTCAACCTCGTCGTGCCTCCAGCAGCACCGGTTCCGCTCGCCCCCGAGGCTGGGGCCTATCCCGACGGTTTCGCGATCCCCTCCTTCGACGGGCGCACCGCCGCAGCCTATCCCGTGATCCGCAGTACCACCGCCCTCGTCGACACGCTGGTCCTGGTGACCTCGCCCGCGGCGGACTCAGTCCTCGTGCACCGGACCGACCGGAGGTCGGGACGATACGACATGGTCCGGACCGAACGCCTGCTGCTGGCGCCCGGGTCCGTCCTCAGGATGGCCCCTGGTGAGGGGCATCTGATGCTCGAGGGGCTGCGCCGGCCCCTGCGGCCGGGCGACAGGATCGAGGTGACGCTCCAATTCCGTGTTTCCGGCACGCGAAAGCTGCTCCTCCCGGTCCGCAGCTACGAGGACGTGGCGCGCCAGTGATGCGGCCCGCGAAGTCCGCACGGCAATGAACTGGTGGTGCTCGGCCCGCGACGTTGCCTGGACCTGGACCTGGCAGGCGTATCCCGGCGTCTGGCTCTTCGTCGCCACACTCGTCGCGCTCTACGTCCGCACGCTCCGCTGGCTGCCCCCCGGCAGCACGCGTCCCTCCCAGGTCGCCTGCTTCGGGTATGGGGTGCTCTCGCTCTGGCTCGCCTCGGACTGGCCGGTCGGTGCGCTCGGCTCCGGCTACCTGCTGAGCCTGCACACGGTGCAGTGGATCCTCTACGCGCTGGTGGCCCCTCCGCTGCTTCTCCTCGGCGTACCCCGCCAGGCCTGGCTCACGATGGCGGCCCGTCCACGCGTGGGCGCATTCCTGCGATTCTGGGCGCGGCCGCTCCCGGGCCTGCTCGCGTTCAACCTTTCGCTCCTCGGGACACACCTGCCCCGAGTGGTGGACACGCTCAGGCCATGGCAGGCGGGATCCTTCGCGATCGACATGGTCTGGCTGGTGGGCGGGCTCGCGCTCTGGTGGCCGGTCATCGCACCCAAGCCCGAGATCGGCCGGCTGCGAGACCTCCCAGCGATCGGGTACCTGTTCGCGGCGACGATCGTCCCGACAGTGCCCGCGGCGTTCATGACCTTCTCCGCCGCGCCGCTCTACGGCCTGTACGAGCTGGCACCACGCGTCTCGGGGCTCTCCGCCCTGGACGACCAGCGAACCGCGGGAGTGCTGATGAAGGGAGTGGGCGATCCCATCCTCTGGCTCGCTATGTCGATCCTGTTCTTCAAGTACGCCCGGGCGGAGAAGGCGGCGGATGACCGGGAGCGAGCGGAGCGCGAGGCCCGGCGGGCGGCGGTGCCGTGACCGTCCGGCTGGCCTGGGTGACCGATCCGCACCTCGACCACGCCCAGGTCACCGCCCTGACCCGTCACGTCAAGGCCCTGCGGGACAGGTCGCCGGACGCGGTGCTCGTCACGGGCGACTTCGCCACCGCCCCACGGCTCCCGAACTGGCTTCGCGCGTACTCCCGATTTGCCGAGCGGCCGGTGTATTTCGTCCTGGGCAACCACGACTACTGGGGCGGGTCGATCCGCGACACGCGGGCGCGCGTGCGCGAGGAAGTGGCGCGCGAGCCCGGCATCACCTGGCTGACCGAGTCGGGAGTCGTGCCGCTGGGGCGTACGGCGCTCGTGGGCCACGATGGCTGGTACGACGCCCGCACCGGCGACTGGGAGAGCCGAAGGGTGCGGATGCAGGATTGGGAGCTGGTGGACGACCTGCGCGAGGCCGATTCCCAGGCGGACCTGGTGCGGCGGATCCGGGCCCTCGCCGACGAGGCCGAGGCGGCGCTGGTACCCAAGGTCGAGGAGGCCGCCCGGAGTGCGGGGTCGGTCCTCATCGCCACGCACGTGCCACCCTGGCCGGTGCCGCCCCGGGCACGCCCGATCGACCCGGCGGGCGATGCAATCGCCCCGTGGTACGTCGCACGGCAGCTGGGTCAGGCGCTCGAGCGGATCGCCGAGCGCCATTCGGGGGTGGAGTTCCGCGTCCTGGCGGGCCACACCCACGTCCGCCGGCGGGGTCTCGTCCTCCGGGACAACCTTCGCTGCGACGTCGGTCGTGCCCGCTACGGCACCCCCGGCATCGAGGACATCCTGGAGCTCGCCTAGATCAGAAGCCGAGCTCCATGCCGAGCCGGAGCAGCCGCGGCGGAGCGTAGTAGAAGATCGGCTGGTTGAAGTCCTCCGACGCCGCCTGGTAGAGGGGGAGCAGCTCACCAGGCCCCTCGATCACGCCGTTCCCATCGAGGTCGGCCCCGGGGCGGTAGCGGGAGGACTCGTAGGGGATCGGTCCCGGATTCGCCTCGTAGGCCTCCTGCGCCATCTGTGCGATACGCTCATCCGGGAGCGTCGGCTCGCCGGTATCGCGCCTCACCGCCACCGTATTGCGCACGTTGAACAGGTTGCGAACGTCGAGATACACACTGCCGCGCGTGCGCCCGGCCGTGAATGGCCGGCGGAGCAGGGCGTCGACGGTGTGGGTGGACGGCAGCCGGAAGTCGTTGGGAGGCGCAATGAGGCTGTCGCCGGTCTGGTTGTAGCGGGAGAACGGCAGGCCCGAACCGTACCGCAGGATCGCCGATCCCTCGAGCCCCGCGAATGGCCGCACTCCCGCAACCCGGGGTCCGAACACCGGGTTCGTCTGGCCGGTCACCAGCGCGACCAGGGTGTGGCGCTGGTCGAAGTCCAACGGGAACTCGGCTCGCGCAGGGAACACCGTGTCGCCCGAGATCGGATCGATCTCCGGCAGCTGGTGCGTCACGTACGGGCTCGAGCTGGACGCCGTGGCGTACTGCAGGGTGTACGCCACGCGGGCGCCGATCCCATTCCGGAAGTCGCGCTCGAAGATGATCTCGGCGCCCTTCACGTTTCCGTAGTCGCCATTGCCGAAAATCGACGAATCGGGATCCACGCCGAGAGGGGTGGAGGAGACCATCCCCTCGAGCTGCTTGAAATAGGCATTGATCCGGAGGGCCACGAGCTCGCGGGGGCGCATCCGCAGGCTGAACTCGAACTGCTGCGAGTTCTCGTACCCCAGGTCGGGGTTGCCCCGGCGGAACCGGCCGGTGCGGGTGGTGTCGTCGAAGGAGCCGTCCACCAGGAACTGGAAGTCGGGAGCCTGGCTGAACCGGCCGAAGCTCGCCACGAACGTCGCGCCCTGGAAGACGGTGGAAACGCCGAAGCGCGGGTTGAGCCGCCGCCGGGCGCCCAGCGCACCCTCCAGGTCGGCGCCGGGATCGAACTGGTCGTAGCGGAGGCCAGCGGTGAAGGCTAGCTCGGCGACCCGTATCTGCGCCTCCACGTACGCCGCGAGGCTCAGCGGGGTGAAGTCCGACGCGGTGGCCGGCGGCACGCTGTCGCCGACCGCGGCCCAGCCCTGGATCCGCGAGAAGCTCTGGACGTGCTGGTCCACGACCTCGCCCCCGACGTACAGGTCGGTGGTGCGGCCGGTTCCGAGCGACACGTCGACCTGGGTGCGCATCTCGCGGAACCGGCTCCAGCCCAGGTCGCCCCTCGACCCCGTGCCCTGGAAGAACGCCGGCACACCCCAGGTCGTCCGGTCACTCGGCACCGGGGCGAGTACCCCAGGCAGGGGATCGCGGGCCGCGAGGGTGTCCTGCCGCCTCGCGAGGTCCTCGTTCTTGAAGCGGAAGGTCTCGCCGGTGAAGGCACCGAAGGCGGGATCGGGCTGGCTCACCAGATCTCCCCGCAGGAACTCGCGGTCGAACCATCCGAGCCGAAGGTCGCCCACCACGGGCAGGCCGGCCGAGGGGCTCGTCGCGAACTGGTACTGGCCCGACAGGAGCGTGCCAGTCAGCCGTTGGGCCGGAGCGAGGGCGAGGTCGTACTTGTAGGTCGGATCGAAAAGGAGCCGCTGGCCGACGGAGCGGAGCCCGAACAGGCGAATGGTGTGCCGCAGGCCGAGGGGAACGGTGAGCTTCCCCGCGAGGTCGTAGATCTCCCCGCCGTTGTGAGGCAGCAGCCAGGGCTGCTCCGAGCGCGGATCGCGCGGGTCCGGCGGGTCCGGCGCGTTGACTGGATCGGCGTCGAGACGGGCCGATGCGTCGAAGACGCCGAGGAACCGCACGCCCGCCGGCAGGGGCCCGCCCGCCTGCAGGACCACGCGGTCGAGACCCAAGTCGCCGGCGCCGCTGAAGGGCCGGTCGGTCTCGTACTTGATCCCGCCGCTCAACTGCTCGCCCCCGTCGCGGGTCACGGCGTTGATCATGCCCGAGATCGCCTGGCCGTAGCGCGCCGAGAAACCGTTGGTGACGAGGGAGGCCTCGGTGACGATGTCAGGCGGAAGCCGGACCGCCGTCTCGCCGGTCGAGGCATCGAGCTGGTTCTTCACGCCGAGGCCGTCGAGGATGAAGGACTCCTGCCCCTGCCGGCCGCCACGGTAGCTGCCCTCGATGGCGCCGGCGGAGAGGGCGATGGCTTCCTGCACCGAGCTCACCGGCAGGCGGCGGATCTCCTCGGCGGTGTAGGTCTGCTGGCTCTGCACCGCCATCGGGTCGAGAATCGGGTCGACCCGCGCCTCCACGACGACCGAGTCGATGGTGGTCGCCACCGGAGCCATGGCGATGTCGTAGCGGGTCGCCTCCCCGGCGCTCACGAACACGCTGTCCGCCACGACGGGGCGATACCCGATCCGCTGGGCACGGAGCCGGCGCCACCCGCTCCGCACTTCACGCACCCGATAGCGCCCGGCGGTGTCCGTCACGGCGCCGCGGGTACCCCCGTCGACGATGATCGTCACATCGGCGAGCGGCCGGCCGGTGGCGCGGTCGGTCACCGTCCCGGTGATGGCGCCGGCGCTCTGCGCGAGCGCCGGTGACGCCAGCAGAAGCGGGCCGAGCGCGAGCAGGGCGGCGAGCGGAGCACTGACTGGTTGGATGCTGCGGGCCGGCCCGATCACGGGACGGGGTAGAGCCAAAGGTCGGGAATGGGGAGGACACCCTCCGGCTGGACACGGAGGTACGCTTCCACCGCGACGACAACGCCATCCGGCGAAAGGGACGGATGCCGGAAGTAGTAACTCCCGGTGGATCCCACCGGCTGGACGACCTGGGAGTCCAGGTCCAGGCTCAGCATCGGTCCGCCGGCATCCTCCTGCCACACGCCGAGCGCAGGGTCGCTCACGGCGAAGACCACGCCCCCGACCACCGCCAGTAACTTCCGGCCGCGGACGGTCACGTCGCGTGCGATACCGGCGCTCCCGAAATCAAAGACTTCTTCCGGGGTCCCACCCGCAAGCCCAAGGTGGAAGACGCGGGTGTCGAGCAGCTTGGTGAAGTAGATCGCGTCGCCCGCGGGATCGGCCGCCACGGAGGTGGCGTCCTCGGTGCCGGGGATGATGGAAAGGGTGGCGGTGCCGGCGCTGAACGTCACCAGGACGACCTCTCGACCAACCGGGATGGTGTCGGGCGGGCAGCCTTGGCAGGGGCGGGGTCGCAGCACGTCCTGCCCGAGGTAGACCGCCCGGCCTGCAGCGAACCACTGTACCGGACCGACGAGCTGGTGGGGGCGACCGCCGGGCAGGAGATATGGGACCGGGGTGAGCGTCGTGGTCTCCCAGAGCCGGGCCGCCGGGGCTGACACGAGCGCCGCCCTGCGGGGCAGGGCCTCTCCTTCCCGGGACTGCGACCACTGGTAGAGGACGAGGCCGTCCGGGCTTTGGCCAGCACCTTCCAGGGCGTCGAGCGAGTCGAGGCTTCCCTCAGTCGCGGCGCAGAATTCAACGGTGCGGGAGCCGCCCGCTCGAGGCAGTTGGCCGAGGCACCGGTCGAAGCGCCCATCCAGGCGGCGGTCATAGCTGTGGAGGATGCCCGAGCCGTCCGGAAGCCAGTTGGGGGAAAGGTCGTATCCGCTGGAGAACGTGAGCCGGGTGGGGAGGTCGGGGGACTGTGGCCCGCTCGGGCCCGTGGTACCCGGGTCCGCAGGCTCCTCGTGGCTGCAGCTACCGACCGCGAGCGCAGCGGCCAGGATCACTCCAGCGCGCACCTTCGGAGATGGCATGGGGGCCTCGTGCAGGCCGTGAGACTCGGGTTGGGCGGGGAGACGCCGGGCCCTCCGCGCGTTGCACAGGGGGGACATTCACCGCATGGCGCACAACCTTGACGATGTGCCGGGACGGGCGCAACGTACGCCCGACCGCGATCATCATCTCCAACGGAGCACGGGAGAAACGGCCATGCTCAAGGAATTCAAGGAGTTCGCCCTCAAGGGCAACATGGTGGACATGGCCGTTGGCATCATCATCGGTGGCGCGTTCGGCACGATCATCAAATCGCTGGTGGACGACATCATGATGCCGCCCCTGGGCATGTTGACGGGCGGCATGGACTTCCGGGAGCAATTCCTGGTGCTCAAGCCCGGCGCCACCGAAGGCCCGTACGCCAGCCTGGCCGCGGCCAAGGGTGCTGGGGCCACAGTCCTGGCCTACGGAAGCTTCATCACCAACCTCATGAGCTTCGTCATCCTGGCATTTGCCGTATTCATGATGGTGAAGGCGATGAACCGGGTCCGCTCGCAGGCGCCCGCCGCTCCTCCTGCCACGCGGGAGTGTCCCTACTGCCTGAGCAGCATCCCGCTCAAGGCGACACGCTGCCCCGCCTGCACTGCGACGGTGTGAGCGCCCCACCGTGTCAGACGCATCCGGCCAGGTTGTACATCGCCCGCCAGCCGCGGTACAGCGTGACGTAGTCGGGGTGGGACCAGGCGACGGTGCGAGGGCCGCGCCGCGCGCTGCCGGGTAGCAGCTCGGCCAGCTCGGCCTGGGTGGTGAAGCGGAACTCCACTTCCATCTCGTAGGGCGGCGGCGGCAGGAACGGCCGGTGCTTCGCCTGCAGCGCAGCCGTGGCGGCGTCCCGGATACGGGTACGCGCGGCTGCGAGGGGCAAGGATCGCGCCGCCTGGCGGCCGATGGCCTGCTTCACCGCCACGGTTTGCACGCCGGCGCCCAGCCAATCGCGGGCCTCCTCGACAACCGCCTGATCCCCGGTCACGAGCGCCACCGGAGTCCCGAACGCCCCCGCCAGCGCAGCGTTGATCCCGAGCTCCCCGATCGGCCGCCCGTTCAGCCGCGCCTGGGACACCCGGTCGGTATAGGTGTGGTCGAGCACCGCGCCCGCGGTGCCGGCCATGGCGTGGTAGCCGACGAAGAACACCGCATCGAAGCCCTCGTCGATCCCCTGCATCATCGAAAGCGGCTTCGGGTCGCCCGACACCAGTTCGGCGGCCTCGTGCAGTTCCTCGATGAGCAGGTTCCGCATTACCCAATGCGCATCGTTCACCACGATGCGCGTTGCGCCACCGGCCACCGCCCCCTCGATGGCGGCGTTGGCCTCCAGCGTCATCAGCCGCCGGAAGCGCGCGTACTCGTGCGCGACCCCGGGCTCGAGCGGATTGGTCTGATCCTCGTGGACGACGCCGGCCACGCCTTCCATGTCAACCGAGATGTACACGCGCATCCCGACGCCTCCAATTCAGTAGACACGCCCGCCGAGGGGAACTTCCCGCTCGGCGGCCAGGAGCACCACCCGGCCGGCCTCATCGGGCAGGCCGAGGACCAGTACCTCGGATTCGAACCCGGCGATCCTGCGGGTGCCAAGATTGACGGCCGCGATGACCAGCCGGCCGACGAGGTCGGCAGGGGCATAGAGGTCGGCCAGCTGGGCACTGGAGCACCGTTCGCCCAGCGGACCGAAATCGATCCACAGCTGGTAGGCCGGCTTCCGGGCCCGATCGTTGGGTTCCGCGCGCAGCACGCGGCCGACCCGCAGGTCGAGCAGGCCGAACGCATCGGTGGGCGTGTTCACGTCATCTCCGTATCGGGACAGCGCCGGGGGACGCGCCCCGGCTGAGGTGTGGGCGCCCCACATCCCCGAGGCTGGCTGTAGCGCTGCCGATACGGGCCCGCTGCGACCCGGCGCCGGGACGCCCAGCCAGCCGACGCCTGGGCGTGGGCGATACGGGGCACCTCTCTTGCACCGGCGTGAGCTCCCGAAGCGGTCTGCCCGCCAGCCTGGAAAGGTTCCAGTTGCGCATCCTGCTCGCCGAAGACGATTCCGACCTCCGTGTCAGCCTGGGCGCCGCCCTGCGCGCCGCCGGGTACGAGGTCGATCCGGCCCAGGACGGCCGCGAGGCGTGGACCCTCTTCAACGAACAGGACTACCCGGTCGTGATCGCCGACTGGGTGATGCCGGAGACCGACGGCCTGGAGCTGTGCCGGCGGATCCGGTCGGCCGATCGGGCAGGGTACACCTACGTGATCATCCTGTCCGGCCGGGGCGACACCGAGAGCTACCTCCAGGGGATGGGGGCCGGGGCTGACGACTTCGTCGCCAAGCCGTTCGAGGCGCGGGAGCTGGAGGCCCGGCTTCGTGTCGCGCGCCGGATCCTCGGGCTCCAGTCGCGGATCCACCAACTCGAGGGCCTGCTGCCGATCTGCGCCTACTGCAAGCGCATCCGCGGCGATAACGACGTGTGGTATTCCGTCGAGCAATTCCTGTCAGGCCGCTCCGATGCTCACTTCACCCATGGCGTATGCCCGGTCTGCTACATCACCCACGTGCAGACCGACCTCGAGGCGCTGCGCCGGAGCGGCCTCTAGCCGACGTCACGTCGCGTGATGGCAGGCCGCGAGCGCGCGACCCAGCGGCCTGAGTTCGGGCCGCTCCCGGGTACAGCGCGCGTCCTTCCCCGGATGGAAACAGCGAGGATGGAACGGGCAGCCAGGCGGCGGGGCCGCCGGACTGGGCGGCTCGCCGCCGAGTACGATGCGGCCCGGTCGCGGCGTCGGATCGGGCTCGGGAACCGCCGAGCGGAGCGCCTGGGTGTACGGATGCCGAGGTGAATCCAGGATCTCTTCGGTGGGCCCGGTCTCGACGATCCGGCCCAGATACATCACCGCGGTGCGGTGGGCGAGCTGACGCACGACCGCGAGATCGTGGGCGATGAACAGGTAGGCCAGCCCGCGGTGCCGCTGCAGGTCGGCCAGGAGGTTCACCACCTGGGCCTGGACCGAGACGTCGAGCGCGCTCACGGGCTCGTCGCAGACGATGAACGCCGGCTCGACCGCCAGGGCACGCGCGATGCCGATCCGTTGCCGCTGCCCGCCGGAGAATTCGTGCGGGTAGCGCCGCGCATACTCCGGGTCGAGGCCCACCTCCGCCAGCAGGCTCGCGACCCGGCCGGGAATCTCCCGGCGCGGCACATGCCCGTGCACTTCCATCCCCTCGGCGACGGCGTCGCCCACGCGCATGCGCGGATTGAGGGACCCGTAGGGGTCCTGGAAGATGATCTGCATCCGCCGCCGAAGGGCGCGCAGCGGTTCGCGCCCCAGGGCGAAGATGTCGACCCCTTCGAAGCGCGCGGTGCCCGCAGTGGGCTCCTGGAGCCGAAGGATGGTGCGGCCCACCGTCGACTTGCCCGATCCCGACTCGCCCACGAGCCCCAGTGTCTCACCGCGGCCGACCACGAACGACACCCCGTCCACGGCGCGCACGGCCGCGGCCGACCGGGCGAGGAACCCGCGCGGCTGGTAGTGCTTGACCAGGTCGCGGACCTCGACGAGCCCCTCGCTCATCCTTCGGCCTCCGCCAACCAACAGCGCATCCCGTGCTCCGGGCCGACCGGGAGCGGAGGCGGCGCGTCGTGGCGGCAGCGCTCCATGACCTCGGGGCAGCGCGGGTGGAACCGGCATCCCGACGGCCAGTGCGCGGGCGAGGGTACCGTGCCGGGAATGGGCTGGAGCCGGCCAGGGGGCCCCGCGATTCGGGGGACCGACGCGAGCAGCCCGATGGTGTAGGGATGGGACGGCGCCGCGAAGAGGCTCTCGGTCGGCGCCTCCTCCACGATGCGGCCCGCGTACATCACCGCGACGCGGTCGGCATGGCCGGCGACGATCCCGAGGTCGTGCGTGATCAGCAGCAGTGCCATGCCGCGGCTGCGCTGGATCGCGTCCAGCAACTCGAGGATCTGGGCCTGCACCGTCACGTCCAGCGCCGTCGTGGGTTCGTCCGCGATCAGCACGTCGGGCTCGCCCGCGAGCGCGATCGCGATCATGACCCGCTGCCGCATGCCCCCGCTGAGCTGGTGGGGATACTGGTCGAGCCGGCCGTCGGGATCGGCGATCCCGACCTCGCGCAGCAGGTCCGCCGCGCGGGACCGCGCCTGGCGCCGCCCGAGCCTGAGGTGCAGCTCGGCCACCTCCCCGATCTGCCGTCCCACAGTCAGCACCGGGTTGAGGCTGGTCATCGGATCCTGGAACACCATCGCCACCCGCCGCCCGCGAATGGCCCGCAGTTCCCGCGGCGGCATCGAGGTGAGTTCGGCACCCTCGAGGGTCACGGCCGAACCGGCGGCGAGGCGTCCCGGGGGCGGCACGAGCCCGAGGATGGCGAGGCTGGTCAGGCTCTTCCCGCACCCCGATTCCCCCACCAGCGCCAGGGTCTTCCCGCGCTCGAGGGTGAAGCCCACGCCGTCCACCGGCCGCACGGCGGGTCCTTCCCGGGCGGGAAACTCGATGGTGAGGTCGCGAACCTCGAGCAGGGTGGTCACGCCGTCCGGACCTCGGTCGCGCGTCGGACGGACTCTCCCACGAGGTTGGCGGCGAGGACCGTCAGGACGATGGCGAGTCCGGGCGCCAGCATGGTCCACGGCGCGGCGTGCATCGTCTCGCGGGCGTCGAAGATCATTCCTCCCCAGGATGGGAGCGGCGGCTGGACGCCGAGGCCCAGGAACGAGAGGCCGGCCTCGAGCAGGATGACGTTGCCGACGCCGAGCGTGGCGGTGACGGCGATGGGCGCGAGGACGTTGGGCAGGATGTGGCGGAAGATAATGCGCCCCGGACGCGCGCCCATCGCCTCGGCCGCCTGGACGAACGGCTCCACTGCGGTGCGACGCACCTCGGCGCGCACAAGGCGGCTGGTCGCCAGCCATCCGGTGCCGCCGATCGCGAGGATGAGCGCCCACAGCGGGATCCGTTCCCAGGCCGCGAACAGCAGGAGCAGGAGGAAAAGCCGCGGGATGGCGAGCGCGCCATCGACCACCCGCATGAGGGCGGCGTCGACCCATCCCCCGGCCCGTCCCGAGACCAGGCCGACCATCGTGCCCAAGGTGACGGCGAGCGCAACCGAAAGCAGCGCGACCGAGAGCGACACGCGTCCCCCGGCCGCGAGGCGCGAAAGCACATCGCGGCTCAGCTGGTCGGTGCCGAGTGGGTGGGCCAGGCTGGGTGGTCGGGTCGCCTGCCCGAGCACGTCGGGTTGTGCCGCGGGATCGGGAAGGAACCACGGCCCGATGAGCGACGCCAAGAGGAGCGCCACGAGGAGGACGAGTCCCCAGCGTGCGCCCGGGCGGCGGAATGCGTCGGCCAGGAAGGGTTGCATCAGGCGCGGAGCCGTGGATCCGCTGCGGCGTGAAGCAGGTCGGCGAGGAGGTTGCCGCCGATGACCAGCGCCGCCACGAGCAGCGTGGCACCCATGACGACGGGATAGTCGCGCGCGGCGACCGACGCCGCGGCCAGTTGGCCCAGCCCGGGCCAGTCGAATACCAGCTCCACGAACACCGCGCCCGTGACCAGCAGCGGGAGCCAGAGCCCGAGCAGGGCGATCACCGGGCCGAGCGCGTTCCGCCAGGCGTGGCCCCAGAGCACGGCGCGATCCGGGAGGCCGCGTGCGCGCGCGGCGCCGATGGAGGGCAGGGCCAGCGCCTCGAGCATCGCCGCGCGCTGGTAGCGCATCACCGCACCGACGCTCACCGCGGTGAGTGTCACCGCGGGCAGCACCAGGTGGCGGAGCAGGTCGCCGATACGCGCGAGCCAAGGCGTGGCCGGGTCGAGCAGGGGATCATGCATCCCGGCGGCGGGCAGCCAGCCACCGCGCACGGCGAACAGGTTCGCGAGGAGGAGGCCGAGCCAGAACGCGGGCGTAGCGTAGGCCGCCAGCGACGCCGCACCGATGACCCGATCGGCCACCGAGCCCGGCCTGGCGGCCTGCAGGACCCCCAAACCGATGCCCACGGAGAAGGTGAGGAGCAGGACGGTGCCACCGAGCAACAGGCTCGCCGGCAGGCGGCTCCGCAAGAGGTCGACCACGGGAAGGCCGGTCGCGATCGAGACTCCGAGATCACCCCGCAAGGCTGCGCCTGCCCAGGCGAGATACTGCGCCGCAAGCGGCCGGTCGAGCCCGTAGCGGGCGCGCAGTTCGGACACGGCCTCCGGGGGAAGTGCCCGGTCGGCGGTGAGCGCCGACAACGGGTCTCCGGGGGCGATTCGCATGAGGGCGAACGCGAGCGTCGCTGCGACCACCAGGGTCAGAAGGCCCTGGGCAAGGCGGCTCGCGATCCAGCGATGCACCTCAGCGTTCCGTGCGATCCCGGGGCAGTGCGCGGGACGGCTCCACCGACCAATTGCGCACCCCGGCCCAGGGCGACTCGGGCCGGATGGTGGCGCCGCGGTACCGGTCGCTCACCGCGAACACGGTGGCAGGTGCGTACAGGAAGATGGCGGGTGCGTCGTCCTGGATCCGGGCCAGCACCTCGCGCCAGTACGAGTCGGGATCGCCCCAGGCGAACCGCGCGCGATCGACGAGTGAATCGACGCCTGGATTGCAGTACCATCCGACGTTGGCGCCGGGTTGGCCGCCGCTGGCGCACGACCAGCTGTTCCGGAGGCCCGAGGGGCTCGGGTCCTGCGCCGCGCCCGCGAAGTCGAGGTCGAAGTCCCCCCGGTCGCGCCGTTCCACGAACACCGCGATCTCGAGCACCTGCACATCGATGCGGATGCCAAGGGGCCGGAGCTGCTCCTGCAGCTGGAGCGCCATCTGACGACGCGGCTGGCTGGTGGCGGGCACCTGGAGGCGGAGCTCGAGCGGCCGGCCGTCGCGGTCGAGCACGCCGTCATTGTCCCGGTCCACCCAGCCTGCACTGGCGAGAAGGCGGCGCGCGTACGCGGTATCGCGTGGCTGGGCAGGCGGGGCGAGCCGGCGGATCCAGAGCAGCTGGCTGGTCGGCCCATCCGGTATCGCAGCATAGGCGCCGTACACCGACCGCACCATGGTCTCCCGGTCCACCGCGCGCACGATCGCGCGGCGGACGAGTGAGTCGCCGAGAATCGGGTGGGGACGGGTACGGTCGGCGGGCTCGCGATAGTTGAACAGGATGTAGCCGAGTTGCCCGCTGGCCACGGGCTCGATGCGCAGGCCGGGCCGGGCCCGCAACCGGTCGAGGTTCGAGAGCGGCGGCGCGACGTATTCGAGGGCGTCGCCCTCCCCGGTGAGCATCAGGTTGAGCCGCGCCTCGCCATCGGCCACCGTCCGGATCACGAGACGGTCCAATCCCGGCCGGCCCAGGTAGTGGTCCGGTACGGCCTCCAGCTCCACCAGCTGCCCAGGAACGCGCCGGACCCATCGGTACGGGCCATTGCCCACCGGCGCCTGCCCGAAGGGCGACGCCGCCAGGGCCTCGTCCGAGAGCCCCTCCACGAGGTGGGCCGGGAGGGGCGCCACGTGGTACGTGGCGTCATACAGCTGCTCGCCGTACGCACGGCGGAACCGGACCAGCGCCACCCGGTCGCCTTCGGCGGTCACCCCCGCGATCTCGCCCAGGTACACCGCGTAGCGGCCGCCCGTGGCCGGGTCCCGCGCGCGGTCCAGCGTCACCACGACGTCCCGCGCGGTCACGGGACGCCCGTCGTGCCATTTCGCCCTGGAGTCGATCTCGAACGCGAGGGTCACCGAGTCTCGCCGCGTCCAGCGGCGCGCGAGCTCGGGAACGAAGCCGGTGTCGCCCGCCGTCCGGAGCGAGGGCCCGAGCCGCGCCAGCCGGAGGAACAGCTGATCGGCGACGTCCTGGCCCGCGCGGCCACGCGCGAGCATGGGCACCGGCGTTATCGGCTCCTGCCCGCTGATGATCACGAGCGTGCCGGGCACTGCGGTCTGGGCAGTGGCGCCGGGCGGGAGGGCGAGCGCCGCAAGGAGGCAGACGAGGACTTCGGGGCGCGCCGCCGGGATGGCGCGAGGTCCGCGGGTCATGCGCTAGGGCTCGTCGTCGGAGGACAGGAGCAATATCGCGGAGGCCAGCTCACCTCCGCCACGTCCACTCTTCTGACCGAAACACCGGGGCGTTCCGCTGGATGCCCGGCTCGAGCGCCGCGGGCGGGAGCAGGCCCGGCTCCGCCCCGAGCTGCGCCCCGAACTCCGCGGTTACGGCCTCGGCGGCCTCCTCCCATTCCACGCTGCGCCCGAGCGCCCTGGACAAGGGGAGCTCTCCACCTGATCCGGCACGGCCGGCCGTCACCTCGGCCGCGACCGCCTGGTCGTCCTCCAGCAGGATCGACCCATGCTGGAGGAACGCGCTGCCGATCCGGACCTGTGCGCTGCCCACGACCTTGCGCCCGCGGACAAGCACCTCGCCTCCCGCAGGGCGCGCGAAGCAGGGGCCGCTCTCGAGGGGGGCCGCGCTCGCCGGTTCAGGGGCGAGCACCGCATCGCCGCCGAGCCGGCGGACCGCCCTGGCCAGCATGGCGTGGAGGGCCAGGTAGGCGGCGCGGAGGGGACCGAACGCGTCCTCCGGGGCCGCCACCGCGTAGGTCAGCTCCCGGGCGTGCCATACGGCCCGCCCACCGGTGGGCCGGCGAACCGTGTCGATGCCGAGGTCGTCGATCCGCCGGCGGTCGTAGCGACGGAGCGCCGGCTCGTTGCACCCGAAAGAGAGGCAGAATGGCTGCCAGCGGTACAGTCGCACCAACACGACGCCCTCCTGGGCCGCGAAGTCCAGGAGGGCGCGGTCAGCGGCCATCTGCCGCCACCCCGGGCGGCCGTCGGGCTCGCGAAGGAGAAGCCAGCGCGTCGGGAGGGCCTCAGGCCCCGACCGCCTCATACGCTTCCATGGGCGGGCAGGTACAGACGAGGTTGCGGTCGCCGAACGCGCCGTCGATCCGGCTCACCGTGGGCCACACCTTGTGCACGCGGGTTTCCGGGGAGGGGAATCCCGCCCGTTCACGGGAATAGGGCCGATCCCAGGAGTCGGCCGCCACCTGCTGCAAGGTGTGCGGTGCATGGGAGAGGACGTTGTCCCCGCGGGCCGCCTCCCCGGTCTCCACCTCCCGGATCTCCTCCCTGATCGCGATCATCGCGGCGCAGTAGCGATCGAGCTCGGCCTTGGGCTCGCTCTCCGTGGGCTCGACCATCAGCGTGCCGGCGACCGGGAACGACACGGTGGGCGGATGGAAGCTGTAGTCGATGATCCGCTTCGCGATGTCCTCGACCTCGATCCCGGCCGACTGCTTGAACGGCCGGGTGTCCAGGATGCACTCGTGGGCCACGAGCCCGCGGTGCCCGGAGTAGAGCAGGGGGAAATGACCCTCGAGCCGCTTCGCGATGTAGTTCGCGTTGAGGATCGCCACCTTCGTGGCCTCGGCCAGGCCCTCCGCGCCCATCATCGCGATGTAGGCCCACGGAATCGGGAGGATGCTCGGGCTGCCCCACGGCGCGGCCGAGATGGTCCCGCAGGACTGGGTGTGTCCCAGCGGCACGACCGGGTGGTCGGGCAGGAACGGCACCAGGTGCGCGGCCACGCCGATTGGCCCCATGCCCGGGCCGCCGCCGCCGTGCGGAATGCAGAAGGTCTTGTGCAGGTTCAGGTGGCAGACGTCGGCGCCGAAATCGCCGGGCCGGCAGAGGCCGACCTGCGCGTTCATGTTGGCGCCATCCATGTAGACCTGCCCGCCGTTGGCGTGGACGATCTCGCACATCTCCCGGATGGCGTCCTCGAACACGCCGTGCGTCGACGGATAGGTCACCATCAGGGCGGCGAGCCGGTCGCGATGCTGCTCCGCCTTCGCGCGCAGGTCGGCCACGTCGATGTTCCCCTGGGCATCGGTGCGGACGGCCACCACCTGCAGCCCCGCCATCACCGCGCTCGCGGGATTGGTGCCGTGGGCGGAGGCGGGGATGAGGCAGATGTCCCGGTGGCGCTCGCCCCGCGACGCGTGGTAGGCGCGGATGACGAGCAGCCCCGCGAACTCGCCCTGGCTCCCGGCGTTGGGCTGCAGCGAGATGCCCGCGAACCCGGTCATCTCCGCCAGCCACGCCTCCAGCTCGGTGAACAACTCGGTGTAACCCTCGGCCTGGTCGCGTGGGGCGAAGGGGTGGATGCGGCCGAACTCGGGCCAGGTCACCGCCGCCATCTCGGCCGTGGCGTTGAGCTTCATGGTGCAGGAGCCGAGCGGGATCATCGCGGCGGTGAGCGAGAGGTCGCGCATCTCGAGCTGCTTGAGATAGCGCAGCATCTCGGTCTCGGAACGGTGACGCTGGAACACCGGGTGCGTCAGGTACGGGCTCGACCGCTCGAGCCCCTCAGGGAACGCGAGCCCGCCTTCCGCCAGGAGGGCCGCCACGTCGGGGAGTTCCTTCTTGCCTCCGCCGAACACCGTGACGAGGTCGTTGAGGTCACCCGGTGTCGCGGTCTCGTCGAGCGCCACGCCGATCCGCGTGGGCGAGAGGCTGCGGAGGTTGATGCCCCGGCGCACCGCCGCGGCCAGGATGTCCGCCGCCGCGGAGCCGACTTCGACGGCGAGGGTATCAAAGAAGCGTCCGTGCACCACCCGGTGCCCCAGCTTCCCGAGCGCTGCCGCCAGCGCGGCGGTGCAGCGGTGGACCCGCTCCGCGATGCGCCGAATGCCCTCGGGCCCGTGGTACACCGCGTACATCGACGCGATGACCGCCAGCAGCACCTGCGCGGTGCAGACGTTGCTCGTGGCCTTCTCGCGGCGGATGTGCTGTTCGCGGGTCTGGAGCGCCATGCGCAGCGCGGGCCGGCCCTCGCGATCGCGCGAGACGCCGATGATGCGGCCCGGGATGTGGCGCTTGTGCTCGTCCGTGGTGGCGAAGAAGGCTGCGTGCGGCCCACCGTACCCCAGCGGGACGCCGAAGCGCTGGCTGTTCCCCACCGCGACGTCGGCGCCCCACTCGCCCGGCGGCACCAGGAGGGCCAGGGCGAGGAGGTCGGTGGCGGCGGTGACCAGCGCGCCGTGCTCGTGGGCCTGGGCACAGAGGCCGCGGAAGTCGCGCACCCGCCCGTCGGTTGCCGGGTATTGCACCAGCACACCGATCACGCCGGGCCGGAACCGGAACTCGTCGGGATCGGCAACCTCGACCGTCACGCCGCGCGCCTCGGCGCGAGTGCGGACCACGGCGATGGTCTGGGGATGGCAGTGCGCGTCGACCAGGTAGACCGGAGCCTCGGCCCGCGGCGCGACGGCGAGCGTCATCGCCATCGCCTCGGCGGCGGCTGTTCCCTCGTCGAGCAGCGAGGCGTTCGCGACCGGGAGTCCAGTCAGGTCGGCCACGACGGTCTGGAAATTGAGCAGCGCCTCGAGGCGGCCCTGCGCGATCTCGGCCTGGTACGGCGTGTACGCGGTGTACCAGCCGGGATTCTCGAGCACGTTCCGCTGGATGACCGGCGGCGTGAACGTGTCGCTGTACCCCATGCCGAGGTACGAGCGGTACAACTCGTTCTTCAGCGAGATCTGCTTGAGGCTCTTCAGCGCATCGCGTTCGCTCCAGCC
>JBOHSQ010000134.1:0-14067 GCA_050733295.1 Gemmatimonadales bacterium | reverse complement strand
GCCCCGGCCCGCGACACCACGCCCCGGCCGCCGGCACCCGCCGATACGGTCCCGGCCAACCCGCCGCCGGCCCGCGACAGCGCGGCGGGACCCGGCCGGTGACGTATGCCCGCGGTGCCCGGCTCCGCTTCGTCATGGTGCTCCTCCTCCTGGTGGCGCTCCAGTTCTACGTGCGTCCCCGGCTGTTCGACACCCGCATCGCGCCGGACTTTCTCGCCCTCGGGCTCATCCTCTTCTCCATCCGGAGCCGCCCGGGCGACGCGGCGATCCTCGGCTTCCTGGTCGGGCTCATGTTCGACGCGCTCACGCCGGCCCGCTTCGGTGCGGCCGCGCTGGCGCACACCGTCGTGGGATACCTGGCGGCGTGGGGCCGCGCGGTATTCTTCGCCGACAACGTGCTGGTCACCGCGGCTGTCATCGCCTTGGGCATCTGGCTGCGAAACCTCATCCTGCTCCTGGCAGGCGGGCCCGGCGGCGGCAGCAGCGTCCTGTTCGAGGTGGCGGTGTGGTCGCCGCTCCAGGCCCTCACCACCGCGGTGGCCGGCGTCCTCGTGGTGATGATCTTTCGCGACTGGCTCGCCATCCGGCTCGAGGAGTAGTGTCGGAATTCCATAGCCACCGGCTGGAAAAGCGCGCCACCCAGGCGCGCGTCGTGGTGTCGCTGGCGTTCCTCGTCCTGCTCGGCGCGTTCTTTCGGGCGCAGATCGTCGAGCACGAACGATTCCGCCTGCGGGCCGAGTCCAACCGCCTGCGCGAGATCCCGTTCCCCGCGCCCCGCGGGTCGCTGCTCGACCGGAGCGGCGAGATCATCGCGGATAACATCCCGGGATACTCGGTCCGGGTGCTCGCGGTCACGGCCGATTCCCTGCGCGCCGTCCTCGACCGCATCTCCGCGATCCTCCCGGTCGACTCCGCCACCCGCGCGCGGGCCCTTGAGCGCTTCCGGCGCACCCCCTACCAGCCGGCCACCGTCTTCCCGGACGCCACGTTCGAGATGGTGTCCCGCCTCGAGGAGCACCGCCCGGCGCTCACTGGGCTGGTCATCCAGGCGGAGCCGAAGCGCCACTATCCCGACGGGAAGGCCGTGTCCCACCTGGTCGGGTACGTGGGTGAGGTGACCGATCGCGAGCTCGAGGCGCGGCGCTTCCCGGGTGCCCGGCTCGGCACCATCGTCGGGCGCCTGGGCCTGGAGCAGGCATACGACTCGATCCTTCGCGGGCGAGCCGGCGCTCGCTATGTCGAGATCAACGCGCGCGGACGTCTGGTCCGCGAGGATGGGGCGCCCGCGCTCGATCCGGAGGCGGGCACCCCGGTCCTGACGACCGTGGACCTCCCGCTCCAGCGCTACATCGACAGCATGTGGACCGCCGAAGCGCCGGGGGTGCGCGGGGCGCTGATCGCGATGACGCCCAAGGGCGAGATCCTGGCCCTGTACTCCGCCCCGAGCTACGACCCGAACCTCTTCATCGGCGGCATCGGCGCCGACGACTGGCGCGCGCTCACCACCGATCCCGCCCGGCCCATGATGAACCGCGCGATCCAGGCCATGTACAACCCGGCGTCGCCCTTCAAGCTGGCCATCGCGGCGATGGGCATGAAGCGCGGGCTGGTGAACCTGCGGAGCCGGATGCCCATCGCCTGCAGCGGCGGCATCCAGGTAGGCAACCGGTATTTCCGCTGCTGGAAGAAGGAGGGGCATGGCAGCCTGGACCTGCTCGGCGCCGTGGCCCAGAGCTGCAATGTCTACTTCTACCAGCTGGGCATGCGGCTCGGGGTGAACGCGATCCTCGAGGAAGGGTCCGCCATGGGCTTCGCCGACCGGAGCGGCGTGGACCTCGAGAACGAGATCCAGCCGATCTATCCGGCCAGCACCGCCTACTTCGACCGGCGCTACGGCCCCCGCGGATGGTCGGCCCGCTCCGTCGAGCTGAACTTCTCCATCGGTCAGGGCGAGAACACCCAGTCGCTGATCAACATGGTGGCGTTCTACCAGGCGCTGTCGAGCGGCGGCACCGTTGGCCGGCCGTACCTGGTGCGCCCGCGGGACACCCAAACCCGCACCCTCGGGCTCACCGACGACCAGCTGGAGAATCTGCGGCTGGCGATGATCGCCGTGGTGCAGCGCGGGACCGCGGCCCGCAGCGCCCAGCGGGAATTCCAGATCGCGGGCAAGACGGGGACCGCCCAGAACCCGTTCGGCAAGGACCACGGCTGGTTCCTCGGCTTCGGCCCCGCGGAGCAGCCGCAGATCATCGTGGGCGCCATCATGGAATTCGCCGAGCACGGGTCGACGGTGGCCCCGTACGTGGCCAAGGTGATCCGGCGCTACCTGGTGGGACCCGAACCGGACGGGGCTCGCCCCCTCCGGATCGAGGGCATCGAGGTGGATTCGGCGCCGCGCGTGCTCGAGCTCGGGCCCACCCCCACGCCCATCGAGATGCCGGCGCGGGAGTCGGTGATCACGCCGCCGCTCGAGCCCCCCACGCCGTGAGCCGCGCCAGCCTCATTCGCCCGCTGGTGGTGGTGGTCGGCCTGCTGCTGATCTTCGGCGTGCTGATGGTCTACTCCGCCGGCCAGACCGACGTCCCGACTGCGGCGTCGGGCGCGTGGCGCCGCCAGCTGGTGTGGTGCGGGGCAGGGATCGTCGCGATGTGGGTGGCATCGCGCACCTCCCCGCGCCTGCTCGAGTGGGGAGCGCCGGCGCTCTACATCCTTTCCATCGGGCTGCTCGCGCTCACTCTGGCCATCGGTACCGGGTCGGGGACCGCCGCGGGCACCAAGAGCTGGATCGCCATTGGAGGCCGGCAGATCGGCCAGCCGTCGGAGCTCGCCAAGCTGGGCGTGATCCTGATGCTGGCGCGCTACCTGTCCGGCCTCCGCCAGGCCCCGCAGTCCCTGCGTGACCTGCTGGTGCCCGGCATCCTGGCCGGGGTTCCCTTCCTGCTCGTCCTCGCCCAGCCCGACCTCGGCAGCGCGATTGTCTTCGTGGGCATTCTGTTCGCCATGCTGTTCTGGACCGGCACGCCGTGGCGGCTGCTCTTCCTGGTGGCGTCTCCCGTCATCAGTCTCCTGCTCGCGTTCAACACGGGCATCTGGAGCGTGTGGATGCTGGGGCTGCTGGCCCTGCTGTTCGTGTGGCGCCCGTATGTCCTCGAGAGCGTCGTCGTGTTCCTGCTCAACTCGGCCATGGGCGCGATCGCGATCCCCCTCTGGAAGCGGCTGGCCCCGTACCAGCAGAACCGCCTGCTCACCTTCCTCAATCCGGAAGTCGACCCGCAGAACGCGGGGTACCAGGCCATCCAGAGCAAGAACGCCATCGGGTCGGGCGGATGGCTGGGCCACGGGTTCACGGAGGGACCGCAGAAGCGGCTCGCGTTCCTCCCGGAGCAGTACACCGACTTCATCTTCTCGGTCGTGGGCGAGGAGCTGGGCTTCATCGGGGTCGCGATTGCGCTGGGACTCTTCCTGGCGCTCTTCCTGGCGCTCGTCCGGGTGGCCCGCCGGGCAACCGATCCGTTCTCGAGCCTCGTGGCCTTCGGGGTGCTCGGGCTGCTCTTCACCCACGTCTTCGAAAACGTCGGCATGACCGTCAATGTCATGCCCATCACCGGCATTCCCCTCCCGTTCTTCTCCTACGGCGGGTCGTTCCTGGTCTCCTGCTGCCTCGCGGTCGGCCTCGCGCTCCGGGTCGCCCGGGATAGCCGACTTGCTGGCTATGCTGATTAGGCACAACGAGTTACACAACGAGGGCTGGCGCGGCTCAAGGCGTCTCCCCACATTTTGTGATTGGCCGCGGCCCCCGTCGCGGCCATTTCACGGAGGCCTATGGCCTGGTTCAAGAAGGAACGCAAACCGCGCACCCCAGTCCGGGAACGGCTGGAGATCCCGCCCGACGCGTGGATCAAGTGCGATCGGTGCGACCACCTCCTGCTCCGGGAAAAGTTCGAGCGCGCCCTCCGGGTCTGCCCCGAGTGCGGGCACCACGCCCGCTTCACCGCCGAGGGGTACGTCGACCTGCTGAGCGATGAAGGCTCCTGGAAGGAACTGTGGGGCAACCTGCGCTCGACGGACCCGCTCGAGTTCGAGCACTATCCCCAGCGCATCAACTCCGCCCTCAAGAAGGCCGGCGGGAGTGACGCCATCCTGACCGGCCAATCGCGGCTCGACGGAACACCGTACCACCTGGGCGTCATGAACTTCGCGTTCATGGGCGGCTCGATGGGCTCGGTGGTGGGCGAGAAGATCACCCGTCTCGCCAACCGGTCGTCCGAGAAGCGCGTCCCGCTGGTGCTGGTCTGCACCTCCGGCGGCGCCAGGATGCAGGAGGGCGTCCTCTCGCTGATGCAGATGGCCAAGACGTCTGCGGCGATCGCCCAGCTCGGCGCGCTGGGGCTCCCGTTCGTCACGGTCCTCACCGACCCGACCACCGGCGGTGTCTCCGCATCGTTCGCCATGCAGGGCGACGTGATTCTGGCGGAGCCCGCGGCGGTGATCGGATTCGCCGGCCAGCGGGTGATCAAGCAGACCATCGGGCAGGACCTGCCCGAGGGCTTTCAGACGGCGGAATTCCTGCTGGACCACGGACAGGTGGACGAGGTCGTGTCGCGGCAGTCGCTGCGCGACACCCTGGCCCGCCTGCTTCGCCACATGGCCGGGAGGAAGGTCGCGGCGGGGGAGTGAAATACCCCGACGCCCTCGACTTCCTCGTTCCCCGCACCACCACAATCAAGTTCGGGCTGAAGACCACCCGCGCGCTGCTGCGGGAGGTAGGCGACCCGCAACACGTCTTCGCCTCGGTGCACATCGGCGGTACGAACGGAAAGGGCAGTTCGGCGGCGCTCGTGGCGGAAGCGCTGTCGGAGGCTGGGCACCGGGTGGGACTCTACACCTCCCCCCACCTGGTGAGCTTCCGTGAGCGGATCCGGGTGGACGGCCGCGCGATCTCGGAGGCGGCGGTGGCCGCCTGGACGGCCCGGCTTCGCCCCCTCATCGAGCGGCGGGGAGCCACCTTCTTCGAGGCCACGACCGCCATCGCCTTCGCGGACTTCGCCGCGCGCGGCGTGGAGATAGCGGTCGTGGAGGTCGGGCTCGGAGGGCGCCTCGACAGCACCAACGTGCTCCGGCCGCTGGCGAGTGGGGTGTGCCATGTGGCGCTGGACCACCAGAAGTATCTGGGTGATTCCCTGGAGCAGATCGCGCGGGAGAAGGCCGGGATTGCCAAGCCTGGCGTGCCGTTCATCGTGGGCGAGGCCGATCCGGGCCTGGCCGAGATCCTGGCGCTCGAGGCGTGGCGCGGGACCTCAGGTTTGCGTCGCGGTCCGGGCGCCTCTGCTCGCCCCCCCGACATCCGAATCGTCCCGGCGGGGAAGGAATGGACCAGTCCGCTGGCGCTCAGGGGACCGCACCAACGCCGGAATGCCGCCTTCGCCGCCGCCCTGCTGGAGGTCCTGCCTGGTCGCTACCGGCCGGCAGACGCTGCCGTGCGCGCCGGATTTGCCCGGGCACGCGTACCCGGGCGGTACGACAAGCGTGGTCAGTGGCTGTTCGACGTGGCCCACAATCCCGATGGGGTGGCCGGGCTGCTCGCCACCCTCCGGACGGACCCGCCGCCGCGTCCGCTCCACGCGCTCGTCTCGATCCTCGGTGACAAGGACTGGCCGTCCATGCTCGTCGAGCTGGATCGGGCCGTGGACGTCGGGATCCTCACGGTCGCACCGTCCGCGGACGTTCGGCGGTGGGATCTCGACTGGCTGGAGCGCTGGTTGAAGCGGCCCGACCGCCCGCCCGCGAGGGCGGAGTGGCACCTCGTCCCCGACTTCCTCCGCGCGCTGGCGCGCGCGGAGGAAGGGGCGGGAACGGTACTCGTCACGGGGAGCTTCCACACCGTCGGCGACGTGATGCAGGTGCTCGGCTACGATCCCACCTGATCGCGGCGCGCACCGGGATCAGAACTCGCTGGTCCAGCTCACGTGGAGCCGCCGGCCGGGCGAGGGCCGGAAGAAGCCGGTGTTCGCCGTTTCCGAGTACAACGTGTTCCCCAGGTTCTCAATGCGCGCCGTCAGCGAATGCCGGGTGCGCCCGACGTCCAGCACCCTGAGGCCGCCTTCCGCCCCAAAGACGGTGAAGGCGGGGAGATGGTTCCCCACCGGGCCCGTCAGGTCGATCTCGTCCGAATCGCCCTGGTGACGCGTGGTCCCGCCCACCCAGAACCGTCCACCGGGATGCCGATAACGGAGGGCGGCGGTGACGCGGGTCCGGTAAGTGCTCCCGATCGAGTGCCCCGGCCCGTCCAGCTCGTCCTCGTCGAACCAGGTGAAGCTGGCGGTCCCGGTGAAGCGGCGCAGGAACACCGCCTCGCCCCCGAGCTCGATACCCTGCACCCGGATCTCCTCGATGTTGGTGTTCTGGAACACCGGGAAGCCGCCAACCGAGTCCCCCGTCGCTGCTGACCGGATCCCGTCGGAGATCTCGTTCCGGAACACGAAGCCCTCGACGAACCAGGTCGGCCGCCGGAACCTGAGCCCAAGGTCCAGGTTGATGCTGGTCTCCGGGTCCAGGTCCGGATTGCTCTCCAGGTAGCCGTTCCCCTCCGCCGCGGGGCCGTTGAAGAAGCGCTCGACCAGATTGGGGCTGCGGAAGCCGCGGCCGAGGGCCGCCACCAGGTTGAGGTCGGGCGTGAGCGAGACCAGGGTATTCGCCGCGCCGACCAGTGCCCGGTCGTTGCTGTCGATCAGGGGATCGTCGAGGCCGGGTGTCTGCCGGGTCTCGGCGGCGTTGTCCTGGTACCGGGCGCCGAGCGTGAGGGTGACTCGGGGTGCCACGGCCCAGTCGAACTGCGTGAAGACCCCGAGCATCCGGAGTTCGGCGTTCGGGACGTTCGGCCGGCTCGATCCCTCAAGCGGCATCGGCGCGGGTCCGCCCACATCGAGATAGCTGGCGCTCGAGTCGGTGTTCTCGGACCGGTCCCTCGAGAAATCGAAGCCGTAGGTCAGGCTGTGCCGTGCGCCGAGCACCTTGGCCAGCTCGACCCGCCCGCCGATGGTGTTCACGTCGGTGTAGTTGCGGGTCTCGATGAGGACCGTGCTCCCCGGACCGGCGGGGAAGGCGAGGTTGTTGTCCAGATTGCGCTGGTTGTCCTCGGCGTAGCCTGCCACCTCCACGCGGTCCGCCAGGACGAAGCCCAGGTTCCGGCCGGACCAGCCCGCCGTGTACCGGTTCACGTTCTGGTACGGGTACAGGATCTCCACCTTGGAGCCGTCGGACGCGTAGTCCGCCGGATCCAGGTACCCGAACCCTGCGTCCGTCGCGTTGTAGTTGGAGTAGCGCGCGTACACTTGGTGCCGGTCGCTGAACGCCCACCCGAGGCCGAGGCCGAGCGAGCGATCCTCGACCCCGGAGGCGAGAACCGTGACGTCGTCGTCGAGGGTGATGTCACCGAACGTCCCCGCGGGCGCGGTGTAGTCCGCCGCGTCGCGGTACGTGGCGTCCACCCGGTAGGCGAGCCGGCCCTCCCGGCCGAGGAGCGTGCCCGAGGGCCGTGATTCGTCGGTTCCCGCACCGGCGTAGCCGTAGCGGAGCGCGCCATGCAGCTGCCGGCCCTCGGTGCCCCAGGGCAGACCGCTGCCGATGAGGTTTACCACGCCGCCAATGGCATCCGAGCCGTAGAGGACCGAACTCGGGCCCCGGACGACCTCCACCCGGCTCAGCGTGGAGGGGTCGATCAGGGCGGGGATCTCGCCGAAGTCGGATTGGCGGCGCGAGTTCGCCAGCCGGAGCCCGTTGTCGAGGAGCAGGATCCGCTGACCCCGCTGGCCGCGGATCGAGGGCTGCAGCTGGTTGGCTCCCACGCCGACCAGGTCCAGGCCCGGCAGCTCGCTGAAGATGGAGACGGCGCTGCTCGCAGCCCGTTCGCGGAGTCGGACGCTGTCCACGACCGTCAGCGCCTGGGGTACGCGAAAGACGCGTCGTTCAGGCCGGCTGGCTGTGACCGAAATCTCCTCCACGACGAACGGCCTGGCGCTGGAGTCGCGCCCGGCCGGCTCCTGCGCGGCGAGGGGAGGGGCGAGGGAGACGAGGCAGAGCAGGACGAGTCGTATGCGATGGCGAAGCATGAGGCTCTCGAAACGGTGGAAGTCGTCGAATCGACGGCCGGGGCGTGCTGCCGGTCGGTGGCGGCGCCCAACCTAGAATCCCCCGGAATTACGAACAATTCGGTCGGATACGGAGCAGGGGTAGGGTTTTTCCCGGATCACGCCCGGGGGATTCGACCAGAATGGTGCGCGCGAGCATGATCCGACCCGCCGCAGGATTGGCCGAAGCGCTTGTCGCGGCTATGTTTCCGCGCTATGCCAGCCCAGGCCCTCCCCGGGTTCCGCGACTTCTATCCCGAGGATTACGCCTTCCGCGCCCGGCTCCACGGCCAGTGGCGCGATGTGGCGGGGCGTTACGGATTCGAGGAGTACGACGGGCCGCCGCTGGAACCGCTGGACCTCTACACCCGCAAGTCGGGTGAGGAGATCGTCGGGCAGCTCTACGGGTTCGAGGACAAGGGCGGTCGGGCCGTGGCCCTGCGGCCGGAGATGACGCCCACCCTGGCTCGCATGGTGGCTGCGCGGGCCAACGGTCTGAAGAAGCCCATCCGCTGGTTCGCCATCCCCCAGCTCTTTCGCTACGAGCGCCAGCAGCGCGGGCGGTTGCGGGAACATTTCCAGCTCAATTGCGACCTGATCGGCGAGCCGGGCCCCCTCGCCGATGCGGAGGTCATCGCGCTCGCCATTGACGTGATGCGCGCCTGCAAGCTCGGCTCCGGCGACGTGCGGGTCCGGATAAGTGACCGCCGCGTGCTCGCGGCACTCCTCCGGGGAGCTGGTGTCGGGGAGGAAGGCCTGCCGGTGGCCTACCAGGCGATCGACCGCTCGGGGCGGATGGAGCGTTCCGCTGTCGAATCGATGCTGGTGACGGCGGGGTTCGATGCGGCCACGGCCGGGCGTGTCCTCGACGCCCCCCACCTCCGGGGCCGGGCGGAGGTCGCGGCGGCATTGCGCCGCGTGGAGGGCGGCGAGGCATCGGGCGCACCGCTCCGCGCCACGCTGGACGCGCTCGACGCGATGGGCTTCGGTGACTGGATCGATCTCGACCTCGGGATCGTGCGCGGGCTGGCGTACTACACCGGGACGGTCTTTGAGTTGTTCGACGCGGGCCGGACCCTGCGGGCCATCTGCGGCGGGGGCCGGTACGACGACCTGCTCGGCAGCCTGGGCGGCGTCGACCTCCCCGCGGTAGGATTCGGCATGGGCGACGTGGTCCTCGCCGAGCTGCTCAAGGAGCACGGCCTGGACAGCCGGGACCAGCAGGGGCTCGACGTGTTCGTGGCCGCGGTCACCGAGGATGACCTCTCCCATGTGATGGCGGTGGTGCGCGAGCTCCGGGACGCCGGGCTCGCAGTGGAATTCGCGCTCGGCGGCCAGGCGCTGGGCAAGCAGTTCAAGCTGGCCGACGCCCGCGCAGCGCGATTTGCGGTGGTGATCGGGCCCGACGACCGGGCACGGGGCGAGGTCCAGCTCAAGGACCTGCGGGCGAGGACGCAACGCGCGGTCCCCCGCTCCGGGCTGGTGGCGGCGCTGCAGGCAACGTGAACCCGGCGCTCATCCCCGCGTCGCAGGAGGTGGGCGCCCTCCGCGCCCAGGCGGTGACTTCATGAATCGAACCCGGACCGGATCCCGGATGGCGGACTCGAAGGCCCTGACCCCGCGCAGCGAGGATTTCAGCGCGTGGTACAACGAGCTCATCGCGAAGGCCGAGCTGGCGGACTACAGCCCGGTGCGCGGGTGCATGGTCATCCGGCCCAATGGCTACGCCATCTGGGAACAGATGCAGCAGGCGCTCGACGGGATGTTCAAGGAGACGGGCCACCAGAACGCCTATTTCCCACTTTTCATCCCGCAGAGCTTCCTGGCCAGGGAGGCGGAGCATGTCGAGGGCTTCGCCCCGGAAACGGCCGTGGTCACCCACGGCGGTGGCAAGGAGCTGGAGGAGCCGCTCGTCATCCGGCCCACGTCCGAGACGATCATCTACGCGATGTACGCGAAGTGGATCCAGAGCTGGCGCGACCTGCCCGTGCTGATCAACCAGTGGGCCAATGTGGTCCGCTGGGAGCTGCGCACCCGGCTCTTCCTCCGCACCACCGAGTTTCTCTGGCAGGAAGGGCACACCGCCCACGCCACCGAGGCCGAGGCGGAGACCGAGACGCGCCTGATCCTGGGCATCTACCGCCGCTTCGCGGACGAGTGGATGGCGATGCCGGTGCTCACCGGCCGGAAGTCGGAGAGCGAGAAGTTCGCCGGGGCCCTCCGCACCTACGCCATCGAGGCCCTGATGCAGGACAACCGGGCGCTGCAGGCGGGGACGAGCCACAACCTGGGCCAGAACTTCGCCCGGGCGTTCGACGTGACCTTCCAGACGGCCGAAGGCGGTCTCGACCACGTATGGAACACGTCGTGGGGCGTCTCCACCCGGCTGGTGGGCGCGCTGATCATGACGCACGGCGACGACACCGGCCTGGTGTGCCCGCCGCGGCTGGCCCAGTGGCAGGTCGTGGTGGTGCCGATCTATCGGAGCGACGAGGAGCGCGGCGCCGTGCTCGAGGCCGCGGAGCAGATCCGGCAGGAGCTCCGCGCGGGCGGCATCCGGGTTCAGGTGGATGCGCGCGACGGCCTGAAGCCCGGCGCGAAGTATTACGAGTGGGAGGCCCGCGGCGCTCCGTTCCGACTCGAGCTCGGCCCGCGCGACCTTGCCGGCGGCACGGTGATGCTCGCGCGCCGGACCGGCGGCAAGGAGTCGCTGCCCCGCGCCGGCCTCACCCAGCGCCTGGTCGGGGAGATCGACCGGATGCAGGCGACCATGCTGCAGGCGGCGCGCGAGCGGCGCGAGGCCAACAGCCACCGCGGAGTCACCAGGGACCAGTTCCTCGAGCTGATGGCGGGGGAGGGAGGCGGCGGGTTCGTGTACGCCGGCTGGTGCGGCGACGCGGCCTGCGAGGACGCCATCAAGGCCGAAACGAAAGCGACCATCCGCGTCCTGCCGGACGAGGAATTCCGCTCGCCCGAGGCGCCGGCCATCTGCCTGTGGTGCGGCCGTCCCAGCCAGTCGGAGGCCGTGTGGGCCAAGGCGTACTGAACGGGCCGGTGCTGCGGTCGGCCACCGCCGGCCAGCGGGAGGCATTGTTCGCGGCGGCCGGACTCCACCGGGTGGGCCACACCCTGGAAATGGACGCCGTGCCGCTGGGCGCGATTGCCAACGGCGTGGGCACGCCCACGTTCGTGTACAGCGCGGACGCCATTCGCCGGCAGTTCGCGGCCCTCGACGCCGCGCTCGGTGCCGTGCCCCACCGGATCGCCTACGCCGTGAAGGCGAACGGATGCCTCGCGGTACTCCGCATCCTTCGCGACCTCGGCGCTGGGGCCGACATCGTCTCCGGCGGGGAGCTCGCGCGCGCCCTCGCCGCCGGCTTCGCTCCCGGGCACATCGTCTTCAGCGGGGTGGGGAAGTCGGACCGCGAGCTCGAGGCGGCGGTGCTGGCGGGGGTCGGCCACGTCCACCTCGAATCGGCGGCCGAACTCGCGTCGCTCGCCCACATCGCCGAGCGTGCCGGCCATCAGGTCGCGGTGGGCATCCGGGTGAACCCGGACGTGAGCGCGAGCACGCACCCCTACATCGCCACCGGCCAGGGCGGCATCAAGTTCGGCGTGCCGTACGACCAGGTGCGGCCGCTCGCCGCCGTGGTCTGCCGCCATCCGCATCTGCGGCTCGACTCGATCGCGATGCACCTCGGCAGTCAGCTCCTCGAAGTGGCGCCGTATCGGGAGGGCGTGACCCGGCTGCTCGACCTGGTCCGGAGCCTGCGCGCCGATGGGGTGGACACGCTGCAGACGCTCGACGTCGGGGGTGGCTTGGGTATCCGCTACCTCGACGAGTCCCCCCTCGACCCGCGCGCCCTGGCTGACGTGCTGGTGCCGATGGTCCGGGAGGCGGGGCTCGCCCTGGTGCTGGAGCCGGGGCGGTTCCTGGTCGGCAGCGCCGGTGTCCTGCTCACCGAGGTGCTGTCGCGCAAGCACTCCGGCGGCAAGGAACTGGTGATCGTGGATGCCGGCATGAACGACCTCGTGCGCCCGAGCCACTACCTCGCCTACCACGACATCGTGGAGGTCGACGCCCAGGGCCGCGAGGACGGACAGGTGGACGTCGTCGGCCCCGTGTGCGAGACCGGCGACTTCCTCGCGCTCGACCGCATGCTCCCGGGCGTGGAGCGGGGCGAGCGGCTGGCGGTGCTCAACGCCGGAGCGTACGGCTTCGTGATGAGTTCCAATTACAATGCGCGTCCGCGGGCCGCGGAGGTCCTGGTCGACGGAGGCCGGTGGGCCGAGGTGCGGCCCCGCGAGACGCTCGAAGGACTGTTCGCATCGGAGGTTGCCCAGCCATGGCCCTGACCGGCGCGCCGCGCCGCGAGTCCGCACCGGTGGCCCGAGCCGCCGCACCGTCGGAGCACCCGCCCGGCGTCCTGATCATCGACTTCGGCTCCCAGTACACCCAGCTCATCGCACGCCGGGTCCGCGAGGCCCATGTCTACTGCGAGATCCATCCGCCGAATCGCCCGGTGGACTGGATCCGGCAATGGGCGCCGGCGGGCATCATCCTGTCGGGCGGCCCCAACTCGGTGTACGGCGAGAACGTCCCCACGGCCGATCCCGAGTTGCTCACGCTCGGGATCCCCGTCCTCGGCGTCTGCTACGGGATGCACCTCCTGGCCCAGCTCTCCGGCGGCAAGGTGGAGCGCGCCAGCCGGCGGGAGTATGGCCGGGTGAGCCTCGAGACGCTCGGCGGGCGGCTGTTCAAGGGATTCGAGTCGGACGAGCCCACGCCGGTCTGGATGAGTCACGGCGATCACGTGGATGTGGCACCGCCCGGGTATCGCATCACCGCGCGGACCGCGAACGCGCCGGTGGCGGCCTTCGAGCACGAATCGCTGCCCCTCTACGGTATCCAGTTTCACGCCGAGGTGGCCCACACCCCCCGCGGGGGCGAGATCCTCGCGAACTTCCTGTTCGACGTCTGCGGGGCCGCGCCCGACTGGACGCCGGGCCACTTCATCGAGATGGAGGTGGACCGGATCCGCCGAATGGTGGGCCCGGACCGGCGCGTGATCTGCGGCCTGTCGGGGGGCGTCGACTCATCCGTCGCCGCGGCACTGGTGCACCGGGCCGTGGGTGACCGGCTCACCTGCATCTTCGTGGACCACGGACTCCTGCGCCTGCACGAGCGGGATCAGGTCGAGGCGACCTTCCGGCGCCACCTGGGCATCGACCTGCGGGTCGTGGATGCGTCGGCCCGGTTCCTCGATCGGCTCCGCGGCGTCACCGACCCCGAGGAAAAGCGTCGCCGCATCGGGCACACCTTCATCGAGGTCTTCGAGGACGCCTCGCGCGACGTCGAGGGCGACGTCGGCTTCCTGGTCCAGGGCACGCTCTATCCGGACGTGATCGAGTCGATTTCGCCGCTGGGCGGTCCCTCGGTCACGATCAAGACCCATCACAACGTCGGCGGGTTGCCGGAGCGGTTGCCGTTTGCGCTGATCGAGCCGCTGCGGGAGCTCTTCAAGGATGAGGTCCGGCAGGTCGGCCGTGAGCTGGGGCTGCCGGAGGAGATGGTCGGGCGCCACCCGTTCCCCGGGCCCGGCCTCGCCATCCGGGTCCTGGGCGAGGTAACGACCCGGGCCCTCGACGTGCTTCGCCAGGCGGACCACGTCTACATCGAGGAGATCCGGGAGGCCGGGCTCTACGACACCATCTGGCAGGCCTTCGCCGTGCTGCTCCCGATCCACAGCGTGGGGGTGCAGGGCGACGAGCGGAGCTACGACCAGGTGGTGGCACTGCGTGCCGTCACCAGCCGCGATGGCATGACGGCGGACTGGTTCCCGTTCCCGGCCGACGTGCTGGGCCGCATTTCCAGCCGGATCGCGAACGAGGTGAACGGCGTGAACCGGGTCGTCTACGACGTGAGCAGCAAGCCGCC
>JBOHSQ010000133.1:0-10007 GCA_050733295.1 Gemmatimonadales bacterium | reverse complement strand
GCGCAGAGCATGGCGGCGACGCTCGCCTTGGCGTCGCTCGCGCCGCGGCCGTACAGGCGGCCCCCCTCCACGGACGGCGTGAAGGGCTGGTGGGTCCAACCCTCGCCCGGCGGCACCGTGTCCAGATGCGACACCAGCGCGAGCGTGGACCCGGCCCCTGCGCCTGCGACCTCGACGGCCACCCCCCGGGCATCGCGCCGCACGTCGAGACCTGCGCCGCGGGCCCACTGCTCCACGTGGCGGCCCACCTCGTCCTCTTCCCCGCTGAGCGAGGGAATGGCGACGAGGTCGGCGAGCAGCGCGAGTTCAGTCGGCGAGATCGACGCCAATGTAGGTCGCTTTCTCCTTCCGACCCACGATCATCGTGCCCGACCCGGCGCCGGTGAACACCTCGGTGAGGATCGCGTCCGGCACCCGGCCGTCCACGATGTGGGTCCGCTCGACGCCGCTGGTCGCGGCGCGGATGCAGGCTTCCACCTTGGGCCGCATCCCGCCGGCGATGGCGCCGGTACGAATGAGGTCGGCGAGGTCGTCCGGGTCGGCGAAGGCCACCAGGGTCGAGGGGTCGTCGCGCTGCCGGAGCACCCCCGGCGCGCCGGTGAGGAATACCAGCTTCTGCGCGTGCAGCGCCACGGCCACCCGCTCGGCGACCGTGTCGGCGTTCACGTTGTACACGCGGCCCTCGTTGTCGCCCGCGAGGCTCGCGATCACGGGCATGAAGCGCGCGTCGAGCAGGGCGGTGAGCATTCGGGGATCGACACGCTCGATGTCACCCACCCACCCGAAATCCACGGTCTTCGTGACCCCGTCGTCATCGACCATCTGGACCGGGGGCCGCTTCCTCACGGTCACGAGGTCGCCGTCGAGGCCGGTGAGCCCGACCGCCTGGGCCTCGTGGTAGTTGAGGGCCGCCACGAGGTCGGTGTTGAGCTCGCCCGCATACACCATCTTGGCGACCGAGAGCGCGTGGTCGTCGGTCACGCGGCGCCCGGCGACGATGGTGGGCTCCACGCCCATGCGGCGGGAGAGGGCGGTGGCCTGCGGCCCGCCGCCGTGCACCACCACGACGCGGATGCTGAGCGAGGCGAGCAGGGCGAGCTGCGCAGCCACCTGGTCGCGGCCCGCGGGATCGGCCAGCACCTCGCCGCCCAGCTTCACCACAAACACGCGGTCACGATAGGCCCGTACATAGCGAAGGGCACCCTTGAGCCCGGCGATGCCGCGGATGGGGTCGAGGTTCATCGAGGGTCGGTCGAGGGTCGAGGGTCGCGGGTCGAAAGTCACGCGCTGCCCAGCAGTGTGAGCAGCACCGCCCGCTGGACATGCAGCCGGTTCTCGGCCTCGTCCACCACGACGGCCTGGGGCGAGTCGAGCACCGCATCGTCGATCTCCACGTTCCGCCGCACCGGTAGGCAGTGCAGCACGATGCCGTGGTCCATCCGTTCGAGACGGGCCGCCGTCATGCGCCATTCCCGGTGCGCCGCGCGCCGGGCGAGGTCCGCGTCGGGACTGCCGAAGAGGTCGAGGGCGCCCCAGCTCTTGGGGTAGACCGCCGCGGCGCCTTCCAGCGCGGCGTCGACGTCCTCGGTGAGCGCGACGCTCCCACCGGTCGACGCCGCGAGCAGGCGCACGGCGGTGAGGTCCTCCGGGTCGAGGTCGTACCCGGCGGGCCGCGCGATCACCACGTCCATCCCGTTGCGCGCGGCCGCAAGTGCGGCACTGGCGGGCACGGCCGTGGGCAGCTGCTTCGGATGCCAGGTCCACGACAGGACGAACTTCCGCCCCCGCGTGCGGCCCAGCTTCTCGCGCAGGGTCAGGGCGTCGGCCAGTTCCTGGCAGGGATGGCGCCGGGCCGACTCCAGGTTGATGACCGGCTTCTCGCAGTAGGCCGCGAAGTCGCGGATGATGGCGTCCCGCCTCGCGGTGCCCCAGTCGCCCCCGCGCGGAAAGCTTCGCAGGCCCACCGCGTCCGCGTAGCGCCCGAGTACCCGGGCGGCCTCCGCGATATGCTCGACCGTGGCGCCGTCCATCACCACGCCGTGCTCGGTTTCCCAGGCCCAGCTCCCCTTCCCCGGTTCCAGTACGATCGCGTGGCCACCGTGCAGGAACATCGCGGCCTCGAAGCTGGCGCGGGTCCGCAGTGAGGGGTCGAGGAACACGCTCGCCAGCACCTTGCCCTCGAGCCCGCCCCGGACCTCACCGCGCTTCACCCGGAGGGCGAGGTCGAACAGCGCTTCCACCTCGGCCAGCGTCCACTCCTCCAGGGCGATCAGGTCCCGCTTGGTCACGCCAGCACCGCGCCGAGGGCGTCCAGGAGCAGCCCGGCCTCGGCGGTGGAGAAGGTGAGCGGCGGGAGCAGGCGGAGGACACGCGGGTCGGTACTGGTGCCGGTGAGCACCCGCTTCGCGAAGAGCGCGCGCTGGACCTCGGCGGCCGGCCGGTCGAGGACGAGCCCGAGCAGCAGCCCGAGGCCCTGCACGTCGGTGACCCCGGGGATCCGGACCGCCCGATCGGCGATCCACGCGCCCACGGAGGCTGCATTGGCGGCGAGCCCTTCGTGCTCGATGACGTCGAGCGTCGCGAGGGCCGCGGCGCAGGGCACCGGCCCGCCCCCGAAGGTGCTGCCGAGGTCGCCGATGCCGACGGTGGCGGTCACGACGGGTGAGGCCACGACGGCGCCGATCGGCAGCCCGGAGGCGAGGCCCTTCGCGAGCGTCAGGATGTCCGGCGTCACGCCCAGCACCTCGGCCGCGGTGAAAGCCCCCGACCGGCCCACCCCGCACTGGACCTCGTCGAAGATCAGGACCGCGCGCGCCATGTCGCAGGCCTCGCGCGCAGCCTCGAGGAACCGGGGAGCACAGGCCCGGGCGCCGGCCATCCCCTGGACCGGTTCCAGGATCACCGCGGCGACATCGCCGTCCACCGTCCGGCGCATCGCACCGGCATCGCCGAACGGCACCTTGATCGAGGTCTCGACCCCGGCCCGCACGGCGGCGGCCGTGTACTTCTCGCCATCGCAGCAGGCGGACGTCGCGACGGTGCGCCCGTGCCAGCCGCCGCCGATGGAGACGACGCGGCGCCGGCCCGTGTGCCGCCGCGCCAGATGCAGGGCATTCTCGTTCGCCTCGGCGCCGGAGCTGCAGAGGAATACGCGCTCGAGCGGTGCGGGACACATCGCCGCCAAACGATCCGCCAGCCGCTCGCGATTCGGGTGCGGCACCGCGGTGCTGTAGAACAGGAGGCGCTCCGCCTGGTCGGCGATGGCCGCGACGACGCGCGGGTGGGAATGCCCCGTGGACGCGACGGCGTGGCCGCCGTAGGCGTCCAGCCACCTGTTCCCTTCCTCGTCGATGATCCAGCTGCCCTCACCCCGCACCGGGCGGACCGGCATCTGGCTGTAGACCGGGAGCAGGTGGCCGGGCTCCGCGGCCGGGGAGCGGGAAGCGGAAAGCGGGGAGCGGAACGTCATCGTCTCAGATGGGGAAAGGGCTCGCGCCCGTGAGGCCAGCTGTCTCGGGGAGGCCCAATGCGAGGTTCATCGCCTGCACCGCCTGGCCCCCGGCGCCCTTCACCAGGTTGTCGATCGCAACCATGACCTGGGCCTCGCGGCCGTCGGGGCCGTTCACCACCCCGATGAGCGCGAGGTTCGTGCCGACCGCCTGGGTCAGTTCCGGCGGCTGGTCCGAGACCCGCACGAAGGGCCGGCCGCCGAACGCAGTCCGGTAGGCATCGAGCGCATCGACCGGGGCTTCGAATCGCAGGTGCGCGGTGAGGTAGATCCCGCGAACGAACGGCCCCGAGTGAACCAGGATCCGCGGCTCGGCGGGCTCGCCACCCCGCCATTCCCGCCAGCGCTCGAGCACCTCGGCTTCGTGCCGGTGGGACAGCGGGCTGTAGGCGAAGAGGTTGTGGGCCCGCATGGGATGGTGCGTGGTGGCGCGCAGCTTCACTCCCGCCCCGCTCGAGCCAGTCACCGCGAACAGCGAGGGCACCGACGCCAACGGCAGGCCGGCAAGAGGCCAGAGGACCAGCTGGGCGGCTGTGGCGAAACAGCCGGGCGCCGCGAGTGCGGCCCGGCCCCTCAACGCATCGCCCAGCACGTCGGCGAGGGCGTAGGTGAAGTGGTTCACCAGGTCGGGCGCCTCGTGCGCTCCATAGTACCGCTCGTAGAGCCGGAGGTCGTGCACCCGGAAGTCGGCCGCCAGGTCCGCAATGAGGCCGGGGCCGGCATCGAGCACCGCGCCCGCGACGCGGGAGGATTCCCCGTGCTCGAGGCTGAGAAACACCACATCGCGCCCGCGGGCCGCCTCACCCGCCTCGAGTCCCGCGAAGCGTGCCTCGCCGAGCATCGCGAGATGCGGATGTACCTCGGCCACCGGCTTGCCGGCCTGGCTTCGGCTGGTCGCGAGCACCTCGGTGACATTCGGGTGCGCCAGCAGCAGGCGAAGCAGCTCACCGCCCGCATACCCCGCCGCCCCGACGACCGCGACGCGCATCAACGCGCCCCGACCCCGGCGGGAACACTCCAGCTCTCCATCGCGGTGCGCACCACCTGCACCAGCTCCTGCGGACTGCGGCGGGCATTGAATGCCGGCAGGCCGAGTTCGGCTGTCACGTAGTTCCGGCCCACAGCGTTATCCGTGGCCGGACCCGTGATCACGGTGATGGGAAGGCCGAACTCGTGGTCGAACAGCTCGCGCGCGCCCCAGCACCCGACAGGATCGGGGGCAGCCATTACCCAGGCGGCACCCAGGCTGGCTAGCTCCGGATCGCGCAGGATGTCCTGCACACCGTACTCGCCCAGGATGCCGTCACCCAGTTCCGCCACGATGACGTCGGGGCGGTCCGTCCTCGAGGCGGCGATGCGATTGAGCAACCCCTTCGCGACGGGCACGGTCATCCCGGCGTGGGTGCTCGCCGCACCGGCATCGTTGAAGGTGAGGCCCTGGATCGCGCCGGCGTCGCGCATGGAGAGGGTGTCGCGCATGAGCGAGACTCCCGTGAGCTTGACCGCCGCGACCTTGAGGCCGCCGCGCGAGAGCCCTCGCACCAGCTCGGTGGCTGCGACGGTCTTGCCCGCATTCATGCAGGTGCCGGCGACGTAAACCACCGGAATCGGGCAGTCGAGCACCTCCGCGGCCGGGATCGCGTGGTCCCGGATGTGGGCGGGCCGCCCCACGCGATCGCCCAGGGCGGGGAACGTGAGCACCGCCCCGAGCACCTCGGCGCGGAAGGGCGGCCCCACGTCCGGATTCACCGAGGTGCAGCGGCCGAGGATCCCGCCGAGGTTCAGGACCTCGATCGTGTCCCCAGGTGCCACCACCGCCGGCACCTCGCCGGCGTAGCCGCGCAGGGCCCGGCGACTGCCGAGCGTGCCGGCCAGGACGTCGCCCGCCCGCAGCGGCACCATCCGGCCCGACAGGTCCTCGACGGTGTTGTAGGTGGCCTTGTCCTCGAGGATGCGGACCGCGAGGACGTACCCCTCCTCGGCCACGATGTCCGGGCCCACGATCGCGTCGGGCGCCACGTGAGCGTTCCGGGTCGAGGATGCGATCCGGTCGATCCGGATCCGCGTGGTCACCACCACCGGCGGCCTCTATTCATCACCCGCCCTTGCGTGGAGCAGTGCGGGAATGGCCGCGACGCGCGCGAAGCCCCGCGCCTCGTCGCCGGTCCAGAGCAAGTTCTCCTCGCCGTAGGTCGCAACCTTCGGGTCCATGAGGGAGAAGGGGCTGCGTGCGCCGACGACGAGCAGCCGTCCCGGCGCGAGGCGCAGGCGGGTGTCGCCCGTGACGCGGCGCTGGGTGCTGGCGATCAGGGCCTCGATGTCACGAAGAGCGGGATCGAAGTACTGCCCCTCGTGGAGCCGGTCGCCGTAGAACGCCGAGACCTGGTCCTTCCAGAAGACCTGCCAACGGGTGAGCACCAGCTTCTCGAGCTCCCGGTGCGCGGCGATCAGCGCCACCGCGGCGCCCGCCTCGAACCCGATGCGCCCCTTGATGCCCAGGGCGGTCTCCCCGACGTGGATGCCCCGCCCCACGCCGTACTCCGCGGCCAGGTCGCCGAGCCGGGCGACGAGGGCGGGGCCGGCGAGCCGCTCCCCGTCGAACCGCACCGGGAGCCCTTCCTCCCAGCCGATCACCACCTCCCGCGGCGCGGGGCAATTCACGGGCGGCTCGGCCAGTTCGTCGGGAGGCCCGGCCCAGGTGTCGTGCGTCCACCCACCGCCCCAGGTGGTTCCCCACAGCCCACGATTGATCGAGTAGGCGCCGGCCTTCGGCGGCACCGGAAGGCCGCGCGCCTCGAGGTACGCGATGGCCTCGTCCCGCCGCACCCGGTGCTCGCGGATGGGGGTGACGACGTCGAGGTCGGGCGCGAGGACCCGGAGCGCCACGTCGAACCGCACCTGGTCGTTCCCGGCCCCGGTCGAGCCGTGCGCGACGGCGCCGGCGCCGGCCTCCCGGGCCACCTCGATGACTGAGATGGCCTGCTGGGTGCGCTCGGCGGCGACGCTGAGCGGGTAGACCCCACCCCGAAGCACGTTGCCCTGGATGAGGAAGCGGACGAACCGGTCGAACACCTCGGCGCGCGCGTCGACATGGTGATGCCGCACCGCGCCGACCGCGCGGGCCTGCGCGCGGATCGCATCGGCATCCGCCGCCGTGCCCCCTCCGGTGTCGACGTAGCAGGTGTGCACCGCCCATCCCGCTTCGGCGAGGCGGGGAACGCAGTACGAGGTGTCGAGTCCGCCGGAGAAGGCGAGCACAAGAGGCGTGGAGGCATGCATAATGAATAAATATGCAGGTCCGCCGCCTCGCCGCAAGGGCTAACCGCCTGGGCTGCGCGCTGCCCCCGGCGACACGTGATACCGCGGGGTGGCCGCCTTGACCGCGGCCGCGTGCTCCGCCCCCTCGACCCGCCCGCGGAGGCGGTCGCTTGCGGGGATGACCATCAGGCGAGGCTCCCAGCTCACCACGCGATCGCGCTCGTCGCGCACTGCACCGCGCTCGAGCAGCCGGCTCGCCTCGGCGAAGGGGAGGTTGCCCAGCACGCCGAGCAGCGCCCGGAAGTGGCCGTCGGCCTCGGGTTCGAGGAAGTGGAGCACCTTGCGGCCCAGGGCCGCCATGTAGAAGTGCGCCGGGGCGAAGGCCACCCCGTCCAATCCCAGCTCTTCGGCCAGGAGCAGGAGAAACGCCGAGGTTTCGCGGAGCATCCCGAGGCCGGGGTGATTCTGGCACGGAAGCGGCAGCCGATTCGCGCGGAAGGACCGGCGCGGGTTCTGGAGCAGCAGCCACTCGACGTACAGCATTTCGAACCCCGGTACCGCACGCGCGGAGCGCCGCAGCGCGAGTTCCAGGAGGAGGTCGGCCCGTGGCCCGGAGCCCGCGTGCACGCGGAGGAAGTCCGCCCCGCCCACGCTCGTCGCAATCGAGACCAGTGGCTCGCGGAAGCCGAGCTCGCGCAGCCGGTCGAGGAACCCGAGCCGCTCGAGCAGGAGCTCGATGCCCTGGTGCGAGAACCGTCCGAGGAAGCGGTACGGCGGCGCCTCGGGCGACAGGCCGAGGTCGGCTTCGCTGAGGCTCCAGTCGTCCGGGCCCCCACCCTCGCGCACCAGCGAGCCTTCCTCCAGCGTCGCACGGATCCGGCGGTAGCGCCGCAGGAGCAGTTCCGAGTCGTCCGGAGGCTCGATGGCACGGCCGCGCAGCAGCCAGCTAACGAAGCGCGCCGTGTAGCGCCACGAGCCTCCTCCATACCCGCCGCCCAGCACCACTGCGATCGCGGCCCCGGGAGCCTCGCGCCGGATGGTGTCGATCACGCGCTGATCCCGCTCCAGCATGCCGCGGGGGGTGAGCCGCCAGTCGCCGAGCCGGTCGTCGGCCGCGGGGTCGGTACCTGCCACGTACACCACGAGGGCGGGCTGGTGCCTCCGTACGACCGGCGGAAGCTCCCGCGAGAGCACCGCGAGCAGTGCCTCGTCGCCCACACCCGTGCCGAGGGGGAGCACGGTCGCGGCGACCGCGGGGTTTTCGTTCCACGTGGCGTTGTGGATGGAGAAGGTGTGGACCGTGGCATCGCCGGCGAATGCGGCGCGGGTTCCGTTGCCGTCATGCAGGTCCAGGTCGACCACCAGCACGGGCAGGTTCCAGCCCCCGGCCCGCAGCCGCGCGATGGCGACGGCCACGTCGTTGTAGACGCAGAACCCCATGCCGCGGTCCGGCTCCGCGTGGTGCTGCCCTCCGCCGAGGCTGACCGCGACGCGCCGCGTCCGGATCGCCAGGCGGACTGCCAGGATCGTCCCGCCCGTCATCCATCGCATGGCGTCGAGCACGCGGTCGGCCAGCTCCGCGGGCACCGGTGTCCCATAGATCGTAGTCAGCGTTTCCTGGTCCTGCAGCGAGGCCAGGTACCGGTCGGTGTGGACCCGGCGGAGGTCGCGCAGCGACGCCGGACGGGGGCGCTCGAGATCCGCTTCATCGATGAGGCCTTCGTCCAGCAGGAACGACAGGACCTGCGCGCCCCGTTCGGGATCCATCGGGACCCCGCTCACCGGCACGGAGTAGCGCGGATCGAACACCACCAGGGCGGGAAGTGGCCGGAAGAGTCGCCGGACTCGGCGCAGCGTACGCCGGAGGGGACGCGGGATCGGCATCGCTCCAAGGTGGGAGCGGAACGGCGAGCGGCGCAACACGCGCGTGGGCGCTCCACCCGGATCGGGGCTCTCGCGCGGCAGAACGCACGGCGTCATATTCGCGGCCATCACCCCCAGCCAGACAACCACGGGAGACCGCGTGACGCCGCCCGGCGAGACGACGACGTATGCCCGCCGCCTCGGGCTCTTCTCCGCGACCATGGTCGTGATGGGCGGGATCATCGGGTCCGGCATCTTCCTCAGCCCCGCCATCGTCGCCCAGCGGGTCGGCACCGCACCGCTCACCCTGGCGGCCTGGGCTGCGGGCGGCGGCATCGCGCTTCTGGGCGGGCTGGTCTACGCCGAACTCGGTGCGCGCCGACCCGAGGCGGGCGGCAACTACATCTACATCCGCGATGCCCTGGGCGGGCTGCCCGGCTTCCTGTTCGCGTGGACTTTCCTGGGCGTCATCAACGCCGGCGGGATCGCGGCCGTCGCGATCACCTTCTCCACCTATCTCACCGCAGGATTCGGCATCCCGCCGGAAACGCTCACCGGCTTTGCGGTGGCGGCGATCGTCGTGCTCACCGCCATCAACGTGCTCGGGGTCGGCCCCGGCGCCGTGACGCTCAACGTCTTCACCGTCCTCAAGCTCGGGGCCCTCGCCGTGCTCATCGTGGCGGGGCTGGCGTGGGCGGGAGGGCCGGCGGACCCCCTCCCTGCCCCGACCGCACGGCGCGGCGTTTCGGCGTTCGCATCCGCGCTGGTGCCGGTGCTCTTCGCCTGCGGAGGCTGGGACGCCGTGAACCGGATCGCCGGGGAGGTGCGGGACCCGGCGCGTATCCTCCCGCGCAGCCTGATCCTCGGCGTGCTGGGTGTGGTGGCCGTGTACCTGCTCGCGAACCTGGCCTACCTGATGGTGCTCGGGCCCGCGGGGCTCGCCGCGAGCGCCGCGCCCGCCACCGACCTGATGCGCCGTGTCGTGGGTGAGGGGGGCGCGCGCTTCGTCTCCGCGGGCATCGCCTGTTCCGCCTTCGGCTTCCTCGGCGTGGCCATCCTGAGCGGCTCGCGCGTGGCGCAGGCCATGGCCTCGGACCAGCCGGCGCTCGGTGGGGTCGCCCGGCTCCACCCGCGCTGGCGCACGCCGGTGGCCGCGCTGGTGCTGCAGGCGGCATGGGCCTCGCTGCTGGTGGTGCTGGGGACGTACGGCGAGCTGCTGGACTGGACCGTATTCGGCGACTGGATCTTCTTCGGCCTGGCGGGAGTGAGTCTCTTCATCATGCGGCGGGGGGAGGCGTCGGCCGCCACGTTCCGGGTGCCCGCCTTCCCGCTGGTGCCCGCACTCTTCGTCGCGGCAGCAGTCTACGCGGTGTACGGG
>JBOHSQ010000132.1:0-4692 GCA_050733295.1 Gemmatimonadales bacterium | reverse complement strand
GTCGTGCGCGGCGGCCTGAGCCCGGTGCGGCGCGTCGAGATTCACCGCGCGCTGGCGTTCGCCCTCGAGGCAGCCTCGCCGGAGGAACCGGGCGCGGCGGCCGACATCGCCTGGCACGCGGAGCAGGCCGGCGAGGCCGACCTCGCGCGGCGCCACGCTGCCACTGCGGAGGATGCGACCCGGGAGCAGCTGGGGCTCGATGAGCTCGGCGAGCGGCTCGCCTTCACAGTGCGCGCCGAGCCCGCGGGCCTGGGCGGGGCCGATATCGACCTCCGCCGCTCCCCGCACTGACCCGCCCGATCCCGTCTCACGTCTCCCCTGAAACCTGAAAAGAGAGGGGCCGCCAACCCGCAGCGGCCCTCCGTGTCCTCGACCCACCGGCGTGCCCTAGGGGGCCGTGACCGTGATGCCCGGGTTGGTGACGGAGACGTTCCGGATCGTCATCGTCGAGCCCGCTTCGGTGTCGCCGGTGACCGCGCCGTCGTTGACCGCGACCACGCTGATCGTCCACGTACCAGCCCCGAGGTCCCCGGCAGGAATGTTGAACGCGCGTGTCGCGCCGCCGGCCACGTCGAATGTTTCGAGCGTGGCGCCTTCGGCCTCGACGACCCAGCGTGCCGGGTCGGCGGTGGAGGTCCAGGTGATCGGGATCTCCTGGTCGACGCCGAATTCGGCTAGGTCCGCCGGCGCGGTGATCACGCCTGCCTCCGGCAGGTCACCGAGTCCGTCCACCGTGGCGTCGTCGAAGAGGATGTTCAGGTCGAGGTCGTCGCCGGCGGTGAGCGGTGCCGGCAGGGCGACGTTGTAGACACCGGCGGCGCCCGCCGTCGCCGCCGTGCCGTTGAGGGTCACGGTGGCTCCGGTCACATCGGCGCCGTCATCCGAAACGCCGACGACGCCGTTCTGGGCGTCGAACTCGCTGGTGACGAGGACCGTGGTCCCGGAGGGGCCGCCGCCGTTGTCATCATCGTCGTCGTCGCAGCCAAGGGTGAAGACCAGCGGGGCCGCCAGCGCGGCCGCGATGATCCAGGAGCGATGTGCGTGCATGGAATTCTCCATTGATTGGCGCCGGCCCCGCGCCGTTGGGAGGTCAGGCGCGGGAGGCCAGGCATGAACGGAAGCCATCCACAATTACAGCGGATGGGGGTCCTGCGGCGTGACCCGACTCACACTGGACAAGCCGTCCACTCCGGCCTTCCAGCCTGTCCTACAGGATGTACTTCCTCAGGTCGTCGTCCTCGAGCACCTTGGCGAGCCGCTCCCGCACCGCGGCGCCGTCCATCCGGACCTTGCGGGCGTCCTGCCGCGGCAGGTCGAAGAGCAGGTCGTCCATCAACGTCGCCATGACGGTGTGGAGCCGGCGCGCGCCGATGTTCTCCATCCGGTCGTTCGCCACCCACGCCATCCGCGCCACTTCCTCCACTGCGTCGGGCGTGAACTCCAGCTCCACGCCTTCGGCCGCTACCAGGGCCGTGTACTGCTTCGTGAGCGCGTTCTCCGGCTCGGTCATGATCCGGACGAAGTCGTCCCGCGTGAGCGGCTGCAGTTCCACCCGGATGGGGAAGCGGCCCTGCAGTTCGGGGATCAGGTCCGACGGCTTGGACACGTGGAAGGCGCCGGCCGCGAGGAACAGGATGTGGTCGGTGCGCACATAGCCGTAGCGCGTCTGGATGGTCGAGCCCTCGACGATCGGCAGGAGGTCGCGCTGCACCCCCTCGCGCGAGACGTCGGGCCCGCCGGCCTGGGAGCGCTCTCCCGCGATCTTGTCGATCTCGTCGATGAAGAGGATGCCGTGGTTCTCGACCCGGTCGAGGGCCTCGTTCACCACCTCGTCCATGTCCACCATCCTGCGCAGCTCCTCGTCGATGAGGAGCCGCCGCGCCTCCGGGACGCGGGTGGTGCGGCGCTTCTTCCGCTTGGGCATCATCTCCTGCAGCAGCTCGGTGAAGTTCACCTGCTCGCCCTCCATCCCGGGCGTCTGCTGCAGCAGGTCGAGCATCGGGAACGAGGGCGGCGGCGTCACCTCCACCTCGACCTCGCGGTCGTCCAGCTCGCCCTTCCGGAGCATTTCCCTGAGCTTCTCCCGCGAGCGCTTCCGCCTCGCCGCTTCCGCCGACTCGGCCGGTTCCGCCCGCGCCTCGCCCCCGCTCCCCACCACGAAGACCTGGGGAGTCGCGGCGGGGGCACCGCCCGTCCCGCCCGTCCCGCCCGTCGGCGAGGTGGAAGGGTCGGGGCGGGGCCCCGTCAGGGCGGGGGGCGGGGGAAGGAGCAGATCCAGCAGCCGCTCCTCCGCTTTCTGCTCCGCCTGGTCGTAGACGTCGTCTTCCCGCTCGGTGCGGACCATGTTGATCGCGGAATCGACCAGGTCGCGCACCATCGACTCGACGTCGCGGCCGACGTACCCCACCTCGGTGAACTTGCTCGCCTCGACCTTGAGGAACGGCGCCCCCGCGAGCCGCGCGAGCCGCCGCGCGATCTCCGTCTTCCCCACCCCGGTCGGGCCGATGAAGATGATGTTGTAGGGCGTGATCTCGTCCCGGATCCCGTCGGGCGCCTGGGCCCGGCGCCAGCGGTTCCGCACCGCGATCGCCACCGCCCGCTTCGCCGCGTCCTGGCCCACGATGTAGCGGTCCAGCTCCGCCACGATCTGCCGCGGCGCGAGCTCCTCGAGCCAGGGCATCGGGTCGGGATTGGGAGAGGGCGGGAGGGGCTTGGGCTCGGTCATGGTTGGAACGTAAGACATGAGACCGGAGATGTGGGACGCGGGACGTGGGAGCGGGGCCCGCTCACCGTTCACCGAGGCCCCGAACTGGTCGTCCCGGGGTGAAGCCTGCCGACTCCCCCTCTCACCCATCCAGCTCCAGCACCGTCACGTTGCTGTTGGTGAACACGCAAATCTCCGAAGCGATCTCGAGCGAGCGCCGCACCAGGGCCGCCGCGGGCAGGTCCGCCTGCTGGAGCAGCGCCCGCGCAGCCGCCAAAGCGTAGTTCCCGCCCGATCCCACCGCCATCACCCCGTCGTCGGGTTCGATCAGCTCGCCGCCGCCGGAGAGCAGGAAGATGTGCTCCCGGTCGGCCACGACCAGCAGCGCCTCCAGCCGCCGGAGCACCCGGTCGCTCCGCCAGTCCTTGGCCAGTTCCACCGCCGCCCGCGGCAGGTTGCCCGGGTAGCGGTCCAGCTTCTCCTCGAACTTCTCGTAGAGCGTCATCGCGTCGGCGACAGACCCCGCGAACCCCGCGAGCACCTTGCCGCCCTTGAGCGCCCGGACCTTGCTCGACTGCGACTTGATGATGGTGTCGCCGATCGATACCTGCCCGTCGCCGCCCAGCGCGGTCTTCCCGTCCTTCCGAACCGCGAGGATCGTCGTTCCGTGGAACCGGTCGCCGCTCACCACTCACCATCCTTCCGTTGTGCCCGCTCCCCGCTCACCGAGGCCCGGTGGCCCGCATGCACGGACCGAGGCCCGCCGACCCCCCGCTCACCCCTCACCGCCCCTTCGGATGCGCGTCCCGGTACACCTGCTTCAGCCGCTCCACGCTGGTGTGGGTGTACACCTGCGTCGTGCTGAGGCTCGCGTGGCCGAGCATTTCCTGCACCGCGCGCAGGTCCGCGCCCGCGTCCAGCATGTGCGTCGCGAAGGTGTGCCGGAGCGAGTGCACCCGAAGCCCGGCCGCGCCCACGCCGTCCAGCAGCCGGTGCATGGCCCGCTGCACGCTCCGGGCGCTCAGCCGCCGCCCCGTGGGCCCGGTGAAGACCGCCTGCCGGTCCGCGCCCGGCCGCGCCAGCGCCGGTTCGCGGGCCTCAAGATACCGCCGGAGCGCCTGCACCGCCCGCGAGCCCACCGGCACGATCCGCTCCTTGCCGCCCTTCCCCCGCACCTTGACCTGGTCCGCGAGCAGGTCGACGTCCCCCAGCTTGAGGCCGGCCAGTTCCGACAGCCGCATCCCCGACGCGTAGAACAGTTCCAGCATTGCGAGGTCGCGCAGCTCCGCCACACCTCCGCCCGCCGCCCGCGACTCGGCCCACGCGAACAGCCGTTCGGTGCGTTCCCGGTCGAGGTAACCGGGGATCCGCTTCTCCAGCTTGGGCACCCGCGCCGCCCGCGCCGCACCCCCGCCCTTGTCCAGGTGGACCTGCCGGAACCGGTAGAAGCTCCGGAGCGCGGAGAGCGCCCGCGCGGCACTCCGGCGCGACAGCCCCTTCCGCTCGAACTCGCCCAGGAATGCCCGGAGACTGAGCCGGTCGACCGAATCCCAGTCCCAGCCCGCGGCGTGGTGCCGGTCGCAGAACGCGGCAAATGTCCCGAGGTCGCGCCGGTACGCCGAGACCGTGTTGGGCGACACCTGCCGCTCCTTCTCCAGGTGCAGCAGGAACTCCTCCACCTCGCTCCTCACTCCCGTCTCACGTCTCACGTCTCACGTCTCACGACTCACGCTGTCCCACCACGCCTCCAGGTCCTTCACCGCCCGCTCCACCAGCCGCTCCTTCTTCTCCGCCTTGCGCACCTTGCCCGTCTTGCCCGTCCCGCCCGTCCCGCCCGTCCCTTCCAGCGGCTCCAGCAGTCCGAAATTCGCGTTCATCGGCTGGAAGTGCCGGGGATCCGCCTCGCGGAGGTAGCGGAGCAGGCCGCCCAGCATCGTGGTCGGCGGCGGGACGGCCGGCGGCCGGCCCTCGAGGCGGCGCCGCAGGTT
>JBOHSQ010000131.1:0-9428 GCA_050733295.1 Gemmatimonadales bacterium | reverse complement strand
GTCACGACGACCTGTCCGGTCAGGTCTCCGGAAGTGGCGGAAATAGTTGCGGTGCCTTTAAGGAATCCGGTAACAAGACCAGAACTGACCGAAGCGACCGAGGCGTTCGAGCTTGACCAGGTGACGTTCGATGCCGGCGAGCTGCCGCCCGAGCCGTCGCGGATACTCGCGGTGGCCTGCGCTGAAGTGCCGGACGCGATGGAAGTCGTGGGAAGTGTTATCACCAGGGACGAGCTAGGCTCGGACGTCGAGCTGCCCCCCCCGCACGCGGCGAGGGCGAGCGAGAAGCCTGCAAGAATCCCTGAAACGCAGCGCATTGGACGAGTTCCTCCATTGGGCGACAGAGCTGAGCGTCCCCCCAGGAGCACGGCTACCATCGCCCAACCCAGCTCAGGGATTCCAAGGCTCGTTTTCATGGGACTTCCGGCCGTGGTACCCGGCCGCCTCCGCTGTAGGGTGAGCGTGTGTACTCTTTATTGCACGGAAGCGGGAGTGAGTTTTGCGGGCGGGTGAAGCCGGTGGTGGAGACGGGTGGTGCTGGCGTGCAGGGCAACGAGGAGGCCAAGGTCGTTGCCCCGGCTGGATCAGGGCATCCTTGTCATGCCTTCGGAACCGGGGGCCACGGTTTCCCGCAGGTCTGCCGATGGTTGTGACAATTCACTGCTGGCGCCAGAGTGCTGCGCGCTCCGAACCCGGATGTTTTCAGGGCAGGGAACGGGAGGTAGGCCAAGGCCCCGTGCGGCACGATGGCCAGACGCCGCACCTCGTCCACCCCGGGCCCAATGGGACCGAGCAGCCACTGCGTTAGAGTTCCCAGCACCGCGTCGGCTTCTGCGGGCCGCGCGGTCGGGTCTGCGAGGAGCTGCCGGGCAAGCCGCACTCTCGCCTCGAGCTCGGCAGCGCCCACAGGCAACACCTGCACCTGTACGTGTTGCCGGGTCAGGGTGAAGACGAACAGGTGCACCGGGGTCACGAGATAGGCGATCATCAATTCGTCCGGCCCGAGAGCGTGACGGACACGGGTAGCAAGCCCGTCCTGGCGCATGGTCCTCGATTTCCCGCTACCGGCGCTCAAGACCGTGATTTCGTATTCCCTTTGGGCCAGGCCCAGACGCTCCCGCAACTCGCGGTCGTCCAGGCCGTCCTGCTCCCTGCTTCGGATCTGGTCCTCGAGCGAGCCGATCCGGCGCAGCAGTCCCTCCCGTGCAGAGCTCGAGGGCACGGCAGGGGCACGCTGCCCCGATGATCCAAGTGCCTGCACCCGTCCGCCGCGTGCCGCGTCAGCGACCTCGAACCCCTCGTCGGTCTGCCCCAGCGCGAGGAGTGCCGCCACCTGCGTCCCGTAGGTCCCGTCGCGGAACGAGGCGAATGAGGCGCGAAGCAGGCTCGAACCATGGCCGCTACGGAGCCGCTCCAGTGCCGCGATCGCCCGATACCCCGCGCCAGCAGCCGAGTCCCACTGGTTGAGCGACGCGTAGGCCTGGGCCCGAAGTGCCTCCGACTCTGAGACCTCTGCCGATAACCCGCTCGCGAGCTCGGAGGCGATCGAGGCTAGCGCGCGGAGCACCACTCGCGGCTGAGACGGCGGCGGGGTCCTCTTCGGCGGGGATGAGGTCGAGAGATGCGGACCACGCTTCCCGGGCACGCATGTAGGTACCGGCCCGGTACAGGCTCTCCGCCAAGGTCGTAAGCGAGTCGACCCTCGCTATCCCGGCGGGCGAACGATCCACCGCGCGTCCGGAGGGCGGCGCACGGCCGCAACCGATGGTCAACGCGCCGAGAACTACTGGCAGCCATGGCAGGCTTCGGAGCCCGCTCACGGTCGGGTGCTCAGTTGCTTCATACCGGTCGAGCGCGACCGGCCGTCGGGCAGCAGCGCATCCACGGACCAGAACCAGGTGAGCCCCGGGGTGAATGTGACGCTGTCCGGCAAGATTGCGACGGTATCGGTCGCCGTGGAGCTCCAGACCACGCGCCCATCGGCCTGCTGAAGTGTGAAGGCATAACTGGTGCCGGGCCCGGCCCTCCGCCAGGTGAACGTGATCGGCCCCGCCTCGACATCTGCCGACGGAACCGGCGCGACGACCCCGAGCAGAGCCTCGGCGGTGGGGCCGGCGCGGGTGTCGGAGGACGCCGTTGCCGGGTCGGGCAGGGTGACGGCCAGCAGCACCACTGCCGCAGCAGCGCGCGCGACGCCTCCTCGGACTCGGCCAAGGCCTCGGATATGAGCTGAGCGCTCCGGGCGGCCGCGGAGGCGGGGTTGTTCAGCTCGTGCGCCAAGCCCGCCGCCAGCTTGCCGAGCGACGCCATCTTCTCCAGCTGCACCACCCGGGCGCGGCCGTGCCGGGCCGCCAGCTGCAAGCGCTAGTTAGGCATCACGGTGGGGGCACCTTCAAGTCGCGGCAGATCTTGCGAGCCAGGAAGTCGTTGATCTCGCGGTGCCGGGGGGATGGTGGACGCCTTACCGCGTGCCCGATTGACGTAGACGGAGTGGTTGGCGCCTTCCCGCAGCAATTGGCAACCGTGGGCCTCGAGATGCTGCAGGAGGTCGCGCCGCTTCACGCGGCGGAGATACGGAGGGGTTCGCGGATGACCGTTTTGCCGCCCAGGGACGCTTCGACTAGCGCGCGATTCGCCTCGAGGATCAGCCGCACAGCCTCGTCCAAGCTGGCACGCGCCTCCTCGAGCGTGGGCGCCTGGGTGTTTGCGCCGGGGAGTTCCTCGACAAAGCCGATGTAGCCCTCGGGGACCTTTTCGTAGACAGCGGTGAATTGCAGCTGCATCGGCGTGCCCTCCGCTAGCGGCAGTCTAGCCCGGAGCGTGCCGTGATGCCTAACGTGCTGCGGCTTAGCTGCGGGCGAGCTGCCCGCGCTCAGACAACTCAACGGCTTCCTTAGCGCCCTTGAGGAGCGCCGTGGGGGCGGGGGCTTGTGGCCTGTTCGCGCCCGCCAGCTGCAAGCGCCGGTTAGGCCGCCGTCTAACACCAACGCGATGGACGTCCGTGTTCGGGCCTAGCGCTTCTTCCCTCCGACACCGGGCACGGCCGCAACCTGAATCATCCATGCCGCGATTTGGCGTTCGTCGAGGTCGTCCACTGATGTGAGCTCCACGCCCCGAGTAGACTTGCCCATCGCTACCGGCGTGACCGGCGGCACCGGGTTGAGCGCTGCACCGTTTACGAACATCAGCTTGACGTGGTCGGCGAATCCGCCGCAACAGAAATTCCAGCCGTCGCCGACGCCATAGTACGACATGCCCCATTTCACGGAGCGCTGCAGGCCGGGCAGCGTCCTGGCCGCGAGAGCATCGACGCGTTCCGCGATGAGGCGCTGCGGCTGCGGCAGGCTGGCGATGTATGCAAAGACCGGCTTGTCGCCGACCGCAGCCTTCGCGGGGCTTGCCTTGCCGGTCAGCATGGATGCCGGCAGAGTCGTGGCAGCCTTGCCCTCTACCGCCATCCGCTTGGCCGGCTTCCGGCCTCCGAGCTTGGAAGTCTTGTCAGTCTTACGGGCGGCCATGGCGGTCACCTGTCCCGAGGAAGTGTGCCGGCCTAACAAGTATTGGACCTCCGTGGCGGAGGTCTCGTGTGCAACCTAATCCGGCGACGCGGCGGCAGACGCAGGTCCCTGATTCACAACCGCTTTCCCTGAGCCCGCCTGCTGACCAGGCGCAACAATTCTACCGTGGAGCGGCTGTTCGGCTAGCCGGATGGACGGGCGGACTCACGCCGGCCCCATCCTTTCCGCTTCCCGCCACCCGATGTCGCGGCGCCAGGTCTTTCCTTCATACACAACCTGTTCGGCGGCCTCGCGGGAGCGGCGCTGGGCCTCGGCGAACGTCGCCGCGGCGGCCGTGACGTTGAGTACCCGCCCGCCGCTCACGCGGAGGGTGCCGTCGGGGTCGTTCTTCGTGCCGGCGTGGAAGATGGTGACGCCGGTGGGAAGGTTCCGGGGCAGGGTGATGGCCGCGCCCTTGTGGGGCGCGTCGGGGTAACCGTGCGCGGCGAGGACGGTGGTGACCGCGCTCTCCCGGGAGAGTGACAGCGGTGTCGGTGCGCGGCCCTCGGCCACCGCATGGAGCGACTCGGTAAGACCGTCCTCCACCAGCGGCAACACGACCTGCGCCTCGGGATCGCCGAAGCGGCAGTTGAACTCGACCACGCGGGGGTTGCCGAGCTCGTCCACCATCAGGCCGGCGTAGAGCACCCCCCGGAAGCGCGCGCCCGAATCGGCCAGCACCTGGAGCGTGGGCAGGATCACTTCCGGGATCACCCTCGCCAGCAACGCAGGGGTCGCGATCGAGACCGGCGCGTACGCGCCCATCCCCCCAGTGTTAGGACCGGTGTCGCCCTCGCCCAGGCGCTTGTGATCCTGGGACGGCGGGAGAAGCACGACCTGCTCCCCGTCGGTGATCGCGAGGACGGACAGCTCCTCGCCCTGGAGGAACTCCTCGATCACGACGGTGCCGCCGGCTTCCCCGAAGCGGCGCTCCACCATCATCGCCCGCACGGCGGCGTCGGCCTCCGCGCGAGTGGCGCACACGATGGCGCCCTTCCCGGCGGCGAGGCCCGAGGCCTTGACCACAAGCGGCTCGGGATGGCGCGCCACGTACGCGAGCGCGTCCTGCGAGTCGGTGAAGGTGCGACTCGCGGCCGTCGGGACCCCGGCCTTCCGCATGACGTCCTTGGCGAAGGCCTTGGAGGCCTCGAGGCGTGCGGCGGCGGCGGAGGGACCGAAGACGGGACGCCCGTCGGCGGCGAGGAGATCGGCGAGGCCGGCGGCGAGCGGCGCCTCGGGGCCCACGACGACGAGATCGGCGCGCTGTTCGCGCGCCGCGTCGCGGAGCCCCTCGAGGTCGTCAGCGGAAATGGGAAGGTTCTGCGCGACCGTCGCCGTTCCCGGGTTGCCCGGGGCACACCAGATCATGGCGCCGGCGTCCTCGCGGCGGAGGGCCCAGCAGAGCGCGTGCTCCCGCCCGCCGCCGCCGACGACGAGGATCCTCACGCCTTGTGCTGCGCCTTGCGAAAGGCCTTCTCGGCCGCTTCGGCCGCCTTCTTCGCCGCCTGGGCGACCTTGTCGGCCACCTCGCGCGCCTCGCGCGCGTAGTAGGCGCCGGCCTCCTCCACGTCGGGCCGGAGAGGGCGCTCCTTCTGCTCCTGGCCCCGGCGCACGTACTCGCCGCGCAGGATGCGGTCGTAGTCGCCGCCCGCCACCCAGCGCTGCAGCTCGGCGGCGCGGATGGTGTTCATGGGGTGGGTGAGGCCGAGGGTATTGAGGACCTTGTAGAACAGGTCGAGGCCCTCGTTGCTGGCGGCGTACTCGTTGGCCTGGGCGACGAAGGCGTCGAGGTTCATCGGCTCGCCGGAGAGCATCTTGTCGTGCACGCCGCCGGCCATCTTGAGGCAGAGCGACTGTGAGGCTCGCACGTCCTGGCTGCCGAGCAGCCCGGCGCGGTCGGCGGAGAGCTCGGCCTTGCGGCTCCACTCGAGGATGGCGAGGCGGATGGGCAAGAGCGCGATCCCGGCCAGGATGGGCAGGGCCGAGAAGCTGATCATCAAAAGGATGGCGGCGATGGTGCGGTAGAAGGCGTGGCCGCTCACGATATGGCCGAGCTCGTGGGCGAGCAGGACGCGCAGCTCGTGCTCGGTGAGGAGCTCGAGGGCCGCGGAATTGATGACGATGAACGGGTGGTCCACGCCGTAGGCGCCGGCGTTGAACAGCGGCGTCTGGGAGACGTAGAGCTCGGGGACCTCGGGCCAGCCGAAGGTGGCGACGTTCTCGACGTGCAGGGCGTAGAGCCGGGGAAACTGCTCGGCGCTGGCGCGGACGGCGTTGCCCTGGAAGAGGAGGCGGATGCCGCGCTCGCCGCCGAGGATGGCGACGACCTTGCGGGCGACCTCATCGAAGCCGGGGACGGCGCGGAGGGCCTGCAGGGCGGCCCGGTCGGCGGGGTGCTCCCAGGAGGCGCCGGCGATGTCGGGCAGAGCGATCCGGGGACGGGGCGCGGGGACGGACGTCATTGTTGGCTCGGAATGTGGGGACGCGGGCACTACGGAGGGAGGGGGGCGATTGTTTCAGAGTGCGACAGCCGGCCTTTGTCGATCGGCCCCCGCCCAAGGGCCCCTCCCGGGCGTCGTAGAGGGACGGCACCCGATCGCGCCGAGCCCACCAGGCCAGGCCGCGGGACTCGAGGGTGTCTATATTCAGGTTTCAATGCGCGCCCGGCCGATGACCGACACCTCCGCACTAGCGGCCGCAGTCCAGATACGCGTGCTCCGAGGCCTCCCCGCGGTGCGCCGGCTGGAACTGGCCGTCGAGATGAGCCTCGCAGCCAGGGCGTTGCAGACGGCGCGACTCCGAACCCGGCATCCCGGCTGGACGGAGGCGCAGGTTGCCCATGAGACCCTCCGCCTCACGCTGCCCGCGGCGGTGCTGCCACCGTCGCTGCGGTGACGGCGGCCGACCTCTTCGCGCGGATGGTCGCGCGGCTGGACCGCGCCGGCATTCCCTACATGCTGACCGGCTCGTTCGCCAGCGCCTACCATGGCCGGCCCCGCGCTACGCAAGATCTCGACTTCGTCATCGCGCCGTCCCCCGACCAGCTCCGCCGGCTGGTCCGCGATCTCCCGCCCGACCAGTATTACGCCGACGAGGCGGCCGCCCTCGCCGCCCTCCGGCACGAAGCCCTGTTCAACGTGATCGACCTGGCGACCGGCTGGAAGATCGACTTCATCTGCCGGAAATCCCGGCCGTTCAGCCAGGTCGAGTTCGCCCGCCGCGCCCTGGCGCAGGTGGAGGGGCTCCCCTTGTTCATCGCGTCGGTGGAGGACGTGATGCTCGCCAAGCTGGAGTGGGCCAAGCTGGGAGGGTCGCCCCGGCAGATCGAGGACGTCGCAGGGCTGCTCGCGGTGCGCGGGGACGACCTGGACCTGGCCTACGTCACCCGGTGGGTGAGAGAGCTCGCGGTGGGCGCCGAGTGGGAGGCGGCCCAAGGGTTGTCACGGCGGCCCGAATGAGGAGGGCCCGGGCCCGGACCCCCGGTGCGGCCTGAGTCAAGTCGCCAAGAGGGTGCATCCGAATCCGCTGGGTTACTTCCCGCTCCCCACCGCCACCTGGCGGCGGGAACCGCTGGCGGCGAAGGCCTGATCGAGGTCAGCGATCAGGTCGTCCGTATCCTCGATACCGCAGGACAGGCGGACGAGGCTGTCGGTGAGGCCCATGCCCTCGCGCATGGCCTTTGGCACGGACGCGTGCGTCATCGAGGCGGGGTGGCCGATGAGGCTCTCGACACCGCCCAGCGACTCGGCCAGGGCGAAGATCTTCGTCGATTCGACGAACTTCGCGGCCCGCGCGGTATCGCCCAGGTCCACCGAGAGCATGCCGCCGAAGCCGCTCATCTGCCGCTTCGCGAGCGCATGCTGGGGGTGATCGGGGAGGCCGTGGTAGTAGAGCTTTTCGACGTCCTTCCGCTGGGCGAGCCAGGCGGCGACGGCGCGGCCGTTGGCATCGTGCTGCGTCATCCGGAGCGTGAGCGTCTTGGTTCCGCGCAGGGCGAGCCAGCAGTCCATCGGCCCGGGCACCGCGCCCGAGGCGTTCTGGATGAAGCCGAACCGCTCGGCCACATCCTCGCGGCTGGTCACCAGCATGCCGCCCACCATGTCGCTGTGCCCGTTCAGGTACTTGGTGGTCGAGTGCATGACCACATCGGCGCCCAAAGTGAGGGGCCGCTGGAAGACGGGGGTGGCGAAGGTGTTATCGACCACGAACAGGAGACCGCGGGCGTGGGCGATGTCGCCGATCGCGGCGAGGTCGCAGAGCGCCATCATCGGGTTGGTCGGGGTCTCGGCGAAGACCAGCCTGGTAGCGGGGGTGAGGGCGCGCTCGAGGTTCTTCAGGTCGCGCAGGTCCACGAAGGTGAACTGGAGGCCGAGCGTGGCGTAGATGCGGTCCATCAGGCGGTGGGTGCCGCCGTAGACGTTCTCGCCGCACACGACGTGATCGCCCGCGCGGAGAAGCTTGAGCACCGCATCCACCGCGGCAAGGCCCGAGGCGAAGGCAAAGCCGTCGGTGGCGCCTTCGAGGCTCGCGACGTTCCGCTCCAGCGCGTCGCGGGTGGGGTTCCGGGTGCGGGCGTACTCGTAGCCCTTGTGGCGGCCGAGCCCGTCCTGGATGTAGGTGCTGGTCTGGTAGATGGGTGTCATCACCGCGCCGGAGAGCGGATCCGGCGTGTGGCCGGCGTGAACGGCGCGAGTGGCGAGGCCGTGGGCGGAGTCGGAGGGGCGGACGCGGGTCATAGGGGGACGGGGAAACCGGTGAACGGGGGATCGGCGGCGGCCGATCGGGAAGGCCGGGATCCGAGCCTCGGTGAACGGGAGCGGCGGCGGTCGATCGGAAAGGCCGGGATCCGAGCCTCGGTGAACGGGAGAAGCGGTCGAACGATACGGGCCGGAGCGGGAGGCGGCAAGCGGCGGGTGTTGCAGGTTACGGTGGGTGGCTAACTTAGGAGCCCATGGAAAGGACCGTTTCGCGGCCGGGGGGCCGAGACAACACGGGCCCAGTCCGCTGCCTGGTGGTCGACGACGATCCGATCGTCCGCCGGGCGGTCGCCCGCATGGTGGAAAGCCTCGGCCTGGGCTGCCGCGAGGCCGCGGACGGGCAGGAAGCGCTCGACCTCCTCCGCCGGGTAGGCGATATCCCGCTGGTAATCTCCGACATCCAGATGCCGGGCATGGACGGGATGGCGCTGCTCCGCACCCTGCGGGAGCGGCACGCCGACACTGTCGTCATCATGCTCTCCGGGCTCTCCGAGGTGCAGACCGCGGTCGAGTGCCTGCAGCACGGCGCCATCGACTACCTGTCGAAGCCGGTGCAGGTGGGCGAGCTCCGCGCGCGGGTGACCCAGGCGCTGGAGAAGCGGGACCTCCGGCTGCAGAACCGGTTCTACCAGCTCCAGCTCGAGTCGCGGGTGCGGGACCTCACGGCGCGGAACCGGGAGCTGTTCGTGGAGCAGATCCAGCTCGCGGTGCGGCTGCTGGAGGCGCGCGACTCCTACACGCGGGGCCACTCGCAGCGGGTGTCGCGCTACGCCGTGGGGGCCTCGGTGCGGCTCGGGCTCACCGACGACCGGCTGGAACAGATCCGGCTGGGCGCCGAGCTGCACGATATCGGGAAGATCGGCACGGCGGACAGCATCCTGCACAAGGCGGGGCCGCTCACGGAGGACGAGTTCTCGATCATCCAGCGGCACACCACCGACGGCGAGGCCATCCTGGGGCCGCTGTTCCGGGACCGGCCGGCGGTGCTGCAGATCGTGCGGTCGCATCACGAGCGGATGGACGGCGCTGGGTTCCCGGACGGGCTCAGGGCCGAGGCGATCCCGCTCGAGGCGCGGATCGTGGCCGTAGCCGACGCCTTCGACGCGATGACCAC
>JBOHSQ010000130.1:0-5713 GCA_050733295.1 Gemmatimonadales bacterium | reverse complement strand
TTTACCTTCCCCCCGCCAACAATTCATCCTCCCCGGCGCACTACACCAGGCCCGGGGCGCCCAGTCCGAAGGAAGGTGTGAATGACCCGGAAGTACGAGGCGGTCTATATCTTCGATTCTGCCCTCGAAGAGGCCGCGATCAACGAGCGGCTCGACCGCTACCACGCCCTCATCAAGTCGTCCGGCGCACCCGCCGCCCCCGCTGTCACGCACTGGGGCAAGCGGACCCTCGCGTATCCCATAAAGCGCCACGAAACCGGCTACTACGTGCTGGCCCGGTTCGAGACCGCCCCCGAAGCGCTGCCCGAGTACGAGCGGCTGGTGAAGCTCGACGAGGGCGTGCTGCGCTTCCTCGTGGTGGTCGAGGGCGAGCAGCCCCGGCCGCCGATCGAGCGGAAGTCCGCCGAGGAGGACGAGGAATGAGGCGCCATGCGAAGACCTGCTCCATCTGCGAGTCCGGCGTGCGGGTGGTGGACTGGAAGGATGAGAAGCTGCTCGGCCGCTTCCTCACGGAACGCGGCAAGATTCTGCCGAGCCGGCTCTCGGGCACTTGCGCGCGGCATCAGCGCATGCTGAGCACCTCGATCAAGCGCGCCCGCCAGCTCGCGCTCATCCCGTACATCAAAGGCCGCACGGGCTGACCGACGACGCGTCGACCGGGGGCCCCTCCGACCGGGGGGTCCTCGGCGCCTTCCTCGTCCTGGTGGCGTATCTCCTCGTCGCCTGGTCCCTGAGCGTGGGCTTTTTCCTGCTGCCGCTCGCCGGCCTCCTGCTCCTCACCCGACCCGTCACCTTCCGCGAGTGGGCCTGGGTATTCGTGGCCTTCCTCTGGGTCGGCCTCTGGTTTTCCCGCCCGGCGCCGGCGCACCTTCAGGTCGCCAAGGCCGCGAGCGTGATGGCCACGGGAACCCTGGTGGCGCTCCGCCTGGCGCGCCCGTCACTCCGCCCCGGCGACATCATCCTCGCCGCCGTCGGCCTGGGCGTCGCCGGCACGGTGTTCTGGTGCGCCAGCCTCGGCATTTCCTGGGAGTCGATCCACGCCGCCGCCCTCCAGGAGGGGTATCAGGGTTATCGGCGGGTGCTCGGCCGGATCGGCGCCGGCGGGCCGGCTCGTCAGCTTGCGGTGGAGAGCTTCCGCGCCGCGGTCACCACAGTGGCGGTGCTCTTTCCCGGACTTGCCGCGCTCATCGGCCTCGCGGGCCTGCGGTTGGCCTGGAGCTGGCATTGCCGCATCGCGCGGCGGCCGCTCCAGCCCGGGCCCCGGCCCTTCGCGGCGTTCCGGTTCAATGACCACCTGGTCTGGGGGCTCGTCGCCGCGCTCGCGCTGGTGCTGCTCGGCCCCATCGGCCCGGCGAGCCTCGTGGGCCAGAACCTGCTGCTCGTGTTTGGGACGCTCTACGCCATTCGCGGAACTGCCGTGGTCACCGCCATGAGCGCCGGGCTGCCCCGGTTCGTGGCCACGGTGTTCGCCGTGAGCGCCGTGCTCCTGTTTCCCTTCGCGGCCACCGCGCTGATGCTGCTCGGCCTGGCCGACACCTGGATCGATGTCCGGCGGCGCCTGCCGCCGCTGCCTGGAGGAGAGACCCGATGATGGACGTGATCCTGCGCGAGGACGTGAAGACGCTCGGCAAGGCCGGCGAACTGGTCCGGGTGAAGCCCGGCTACGCCCGTAACTTCCTCCTGCCCCGCGGCCTCGCCTTCGAGGCCACCGAGGGCAACAAGCGCCGCATCGCCGCCGAGCAGAACGCCCGGAACGCCAAGGCAGCCGAGCATCGCGCCGGCGCCGAGGACGAGGCGCGGAAGCTCTCGACCGTCGCCGTGACCATCACCGCCCGCGCCGGCGAGGAGGGGCGGCTCTTCGGGTCGATCACCTCGCAGGATATCGCCGACGCGCTGGAGGAGCAGGGCGTCGCCGTCGACAAGCGCCGAATCGAGCTCGAGCATCCGATCAAGATGCTCGGCTGGCATACCGTGCCGGTCCGCCTCCACGCCGAGGTGACCGCGGAGGTCCGGGTACAGGTGGTCGCCGGAACCGCCTGATGGGCGTAGGCATCGCCTACCTGGATGGGCCGCGGCTGGCCCGCTCGCTGACCGTCGCGAGCGACTGGGTCGCGGCCGGGCGGGACGAGCTCAACCGCATCAACGTCTTTCCCGTCCCCGATGGCGATACCGGCACCAACCTCACGCTGACCCTCCGCGCCGTCGCCGACGCCCTCCGGGCGCTCGGCGACGCGCCGCTCGGGGAGACCGTGCGCACCGCGGCCCGCGGTGCCGTCCTCGGCGCGCGGGGCAACTCCGGGATGATGCTCGCCCATTTCCTCCTCGGGTTCTCCGAGGCCCTGGGCGACGCGCACCGCGCCACCACCCGCGAGATCGCCGCCGGCATCCGCCGCGGAGCCGACCGGCTCTACGCCGCGCTCGACGATCCCCGCGAGGGCACCATCCTCACCGTGGCGCGGGAAGCGGCCGCCGCGGCCGAGCGGGCCGCGCGCGAGACCGACGACGTCAGCGTCTTCATGCGGCTCATCTTGCGCGAGGGCCAGGTCGCGCTCGACCGGACGCCGGAGCTGATGGAGGTCCTCCGCGAGGCCGGCGTCGTGGACGCCGGCGGCAAGGGATTCGTCCGCCTGCTCGAGGGCGTGGTTCGCCTGATCGAGGGCGATCCGATCCTCCCCGCCGTCACGACGGAGTTCCCGGTCGTCGAGGGTGCCTTCCCCGCCGCCGAAACCCGGGTCGCACCCGACCGCGACTTCCGCTTCTGCACCGAGGTCCTGGTCCGCGGCGAACCGCTCCCGCCCGCCAACGAGGCGCGCGCGGCACTCCGCTCCTTCGGCGGATCGATCGTGGTGGCCGTGGCTGACGACATCCTGAAGGCCCACGTCCACACCGACACGCCGGACGCCGTGTTCGACCTCGCCGCGCGGTGGGGTTCCGTCGCCGGAACCAAGGCCGAGGACATGCGCGCCCAGCACCGCGCCCTCGCCCATGCGGATCGGCGCCCGGTGGGCATCGTCGTGGACTCGTCGTGCGATCTTCCCGACGCTGTGCTCGACCGGCACGGCATCCACGTGGTGCCGGTCCAGGTCGTCTTCGGCCAGCGGGTCTACAAGGACCGGGTGGAGCTCAAGCCCGACGAGTTCTACCGCCTCCTGCGGACATTCACGGGCATCCCGACCACCTCCCAGCCGACGCCGGGTGATTTCCTCGCCGCCCTGCGCGATGCCAGCGCCGGGGCCGACGAGGTCCTGGCCGTGATCCTCGCCTCGGCCCTCTCCGGCACCTACAACTCCTGCGCCGCCGCGATCCGGACCAGCGGGCTCAGCGGCGTCCACCTGGTGGACAGCCGCTCCGCCACCCTGGGCCTCGGGCTCCTGGCCCTCCGGGCGGCCGAGCTGGCCGAGTCCGGCTGGCACGCCGCGGACATCAAGACGGAACTCGAGCGGGTCCGGGACCAGTCGGGGCTCCTCCTCACCGTGGACCGGTTCGACAACCTCCTGCGCTCGGGACGCGTAAGCAGGGGAAAGGCCTGGCTCGCCGGCATGCTGGACGTGAAGCCCATCCTCGAGCTCGACCGCGACGGGCGGGTCCAGCCCCTCGACCGGGTCCGGGGCCGGAAGAACCTCGTGCCGCGGGTGCTGCAGATCCTGGAGCGGCGGCTCGCCCCCCGTCCGATGGCCCTGCGGTTCGGTGTGGTCCACGCCGACGCGCCCGAGACGGCGGAGCGGGTGCGCAACGCGCTCGTCGCCGCCTTCCGGCCGAAGGAGTGCCTGGTGAGCCCGGCCACGCCCGCGCTTGCGGTGCATGTGGGCCCGGGGGCATGGGGAGTCGTCTATCAGGTGGAGGACGGGACGCCGGAGCGCCCCGGTGGGGTTCGATGACCCGCCAGGCCACGCGCGGCGCACGCAAGCCCGACCTTCCTGGCATCGTCCGCGCCGCAGTGGGCGCCGCCGAGGACCGGAAGGCGCAGGACCTGGTGGTGCTCGACCTCCGCGGGCTCGTGGACGCGACCGATTGGTTCCTGATCGCCACCGGCACGTCCGACGCGCACGTTCGGGGCCTTGCGGACTGGATCCAGGATCGGATGGGCCGGGCAGGCTACCACCCGCACCACGTGGAGGGCCTTGGCGCCGGCCGCTGGGTTCTCCTGGATTACATTGACATGGTGGTGCACCTCTTCCACCCCGAGGCGCGGGCGTTCTACCAGCTCGAACGGCTCTGGGGTGATGCCCCGGCGATCCACCCGGATCCCGGAGGGATGGAGAAATGATGCGACGCGTGGCCCTCGCCCTGGCCCTGCTCGCCGCCCTGCCCGGGGCGGCGGCCGCGCAGTACTTCGGCCAGAACAAGGTCCAGTACTCGAATTTCGATTTCGAGGTCATCAAGACCGAGCACTTCGACGTCCACTACTACGCCCGCGAGCGCGAGGCGGCCCTCGATGCCGCCCGCATGGCGGAGCGCTCCTACGCCCGGCTCTCCCGGCTGATGAACCACGAGTTCAAGCAGCGGAAGCCGATCATCCTGTACGCCTCCCAGTCCGACTTCGCCCAGACCAATGCCGTGGGCGTCGATTTCGATCCCGGCGATGCGACCGGCGGCGTCACCGACTTCTACCGCCACCGCGCGGTGCTGCCGTTCACCGGGTCGTACAAGGACTTCGAGCACGTCCTGATGCACGAGATGGTGCACCAGTTCCAGTACGACATCTGGAGCCGGGGCAGCGCCGGGTCGGGCATCAACACCCTCATCGCCATCAATCCCCCGCTCTGGTTCGCGGAAGGGATGGCGGAGTTCCTCTCCATCGGCCCGATGACGGCCGAGACGGCGATGTGGATTCGCGATGCGGCGGTGGAGGGGCGGCTCCCCAGCATCCAGCAGATGACGGCACGGCCGTACGAGTTCTTCCCCTACCGCTTCGGCCACGCCTTCTGGACCTGGGTGGCGGAGCGCTGGGGCGACGAGGCCGTGGGCGCCATTCTCCAGGGCACGCTCTCCGGCGGCGTCGAGGGCGCGTTCCGCCGGGTCACCGGGCTGCCCCTCGTGGACCTGTCGGCCCAGTGGCAGGCCGAGATGCAGCGCCGGTATCTCCCCGAGATCGGCCAGCGGGTGAAGGCCCGGACGGTGGCCAAGTCGCTGGTGGACCGCGACAGCGACGACGGCCAGCTGCACGTGGCCCCGGCGCTCTCGCCCGACGGCCGCTGGCTGGCCTACCTGAGCGAGCGCGGCGGCTACTTCATGGACGCCTGGCTCGCCGACGGTCGGAGCGGCAGGATCGAGCGCCGCCTGCTCAAGTCCTCGCTCTCGCCCGATTACGAGAGCCTGCGCTACCTGAGCGCGAGCGGCGCGTGGTCCGCCGACAGCCGGCTCCTCTCCTACGCGGTGAAGCGCGGGCCGAAGGACGACATCATCGTCCTCGACGTCCAGCGCAACAAGGTGATCCAGCGGCTCGAGGTGGACCTGAACGGCGTCACCAACCCGACCTGGAGCCCGGACGGGCAGCGCATCGCCTTCACCGGGAACGACGGCGGCCTGTCCGACCTGTACGTCATCGAGCGGAAGACGGGCGAGGTCACGCGGCTCACCAGCGACCGCTACGCCGACCTGCAGCCGGCCTGGTCGCCCGACGGGAAGACCATCGCCTTCGTGACCGACCGCGGCGAGGGGACCAACTTCGACAACCTTGCCTTCGGCAACCTCCGCCTCGCGCTGTATCACC
>JBOHSQ010000129.1:0-3041 GCA_050733295.1 Gemmatimonadales bacterium | reverse complement strand
CCACCCCGGTTCTCGTTGGGGGGTCGCTGCCCGACCACCGGTGCCGGATCGGGCGGTCTATCCCGCCAGGGGCCCCGGGACGGGCTCGTCGTCCCGGAACTGCCGCCGGTGGAGGCGGGCGTACAGGCCGGCCGCGGCCAGCAGGTTGGCGTGGGGGCCCTGCTCCACGATCCGCCCCCGGTCGAGCACCACGATGCGGTCGGCCCGGCGGACCGTGCTCAGCCGGTGGGCGATGATGATGGTGGTGCGGCCCTCGAGGAGCCGCTCCATCGCGTCCTCGATCAGCCGCTCGCTCTCGGTGTCGAGGCTGCTGGTGGCCTCGTCCAGCACGAGCACGGCGGGATCCTTGAGGATGGCCCGCGCGATGGCGACCCGCTGGCGCTGACCGCCCGAGAGCTTGACGCCCCGCTCACCCACCACCGTGTCCCAGCGGTCCGGCAGGCGCTCGATGAACTCCCAGGCATGGGCGGCTCTGGCAGCGGCCTCCACATCGGCGGGCGACGCGTCGGGCCGGGCATAGGCGATGTTCTCCCGGATGGTGCCCGAGAACAGGGCCGGCTCCTGCGGCACGATGCCGATGGCACCGCGCAGGTCGGCCAGGCGGAGCGCGCGCAGGTCGTGTCCGTCGAGGGTGAGTCGGCCGCCAGTCGGATCCCAGAACCGGGGAAGCAGGGAAACGAGGGTGGTCTTTCCCGCGCCTGAGGGCCCCACCAGGGCGACGGTTTCGCCCGGGCTCACCTCGAGGTCGACGCCGGCGAGCGCCGCCGGGGCCTCGGGCCTGTACCTGAAGGTGACGTCCTCGAACGCCACGGAGCCGCGTACCGGGCGTACCAGGACAGCCGGCGCCGACGGGTCGGCGATGGGCACCGGCAACTCCAGGATCTCGAAGACCCGCTCCGCCGCGCCCACGGACTCCTGGTACGCGCTGAAGAAGGAGGCCAGCGCACCCACGGCCGCCGCGATCGAGACCGTATACAAGAGGAAGGCGACCAGGGTTCCCGCGGTGAGCCGGCCCTCGAGGACCAGGACGCCGCCCTGCCAGAGGACGAACACCACGCCGCCGAAGGTGAACAGCGTGATGGCGGCGAAGAACACGCCGCGCAGCCGGGCGCGTGCGAGGGCTTGCTCGACCACCCGCGCCACCCGATCCGCGAAGCGCCGCCGCTCGGCCGGTTCCTGCACGAAGCTCTGGACCGTGCGGATCTGGCTGAAGGCCTCCTCGGCCGAGGCCGTCGCATCCGCGACGCGATCCTGCACGCCGGTGCTCATCCGCCGGAGCCGCCGGCCGAGCCACATCCCGGTCCCGACCACGACGGGCACCACGGCGAGCGCGGTGAGCGTGAGCCGGGGCTGGATCACGGTGAGCAGGATGATCCCGCCGGCGAGCGCCAGGACCTGCCGGGCGAACTCCGCGACCTGGTGGCTGAGCATCCCCTGCAGGAGCCCGACATCAGTGGTGAGCCGGCTGACCAGCTCGCCGGTCCGGCGCTCGGCGAAGAATCCGGGCGGCATCATCAGGAGCTTGTCGAACAGCTCCCGGCGGAGGCCGGCGACCGCCCGCTCCCCGGTGGCGCCGAGCAGGTAGGTCTGGGCGTAGGTCAGGACGGACTGCAGGGCGAACAGCGCGAGCAGGCCGAGTGCCACGCGGTCGAGGAGGGCGCGGCTGCCGCGCACGAAGGCGGCGTCGAGCAGCCAGCCCACCACCAGCGGGAACGCGAGCCCGATGACCGCGCTCGCCACCAGGACGAGGAAGGCGAGGAACAGCGCGCGCGCGTGGGGCCGGATGCGGGGCGCGAGGCGCAGCAGCGCCGTGGGCGCCCGCAGCCGGCGCCGCTCCCCGTCGGCGGCCTCAGGGCTCGTGGTGGGAATGGTCCTGGTCGGAGCCCGCCGCGACATCCGGACGGTCGAGGATGATGAGGGCCGGACGGTCGATGGGGGTCCGGACAGGGAACGCGCGATCGACTCCCATCGCGACGAACAGCAGGGCGAGGTAGACGAGCGAGTACTTGTACATCTGCCATGGCGTACCGGTGGCGGTACCCGCCTCCCGGAGCACGCGGACGGCGTACCAGAGCAGGCGGCCACCCAGCAGGGCCGCGGCCACGAAGTACACGGGGCCGAAAGCACCGAAGAGCGACGGCATCAGGGTGAGCGGCAGGAGCAGCAGGGTGTAGCGCAGCATCTGCCGTCGGGTGGCGAGGTCGCCCTGCACGACTGGCAGCATCGGCACTCCCGCCCGGGCGTACTCACCCCGCTTGATCAGGGCCAGCGCCCAGAAGTGCGGGGGGGTCCAGAAGAAGATGATGGCAAAGAGGTAGGCGGCTGCGAGGTCGAGCCCGCCCGTTGCCGCGGCATAGCCCACCAGCGGAGGGACGGCCCCGGCGGCGCCGCCGATCACGATGTTCTGCGGGCTCGACCGCTTGAGCCACATGGTATAGATGAAGACGTAGAAGAGCAGGCCGGCTAGCGCGAGGAGGGCGGCGAGCAGGTTCGCGAAGGTCCACAGGATCGCGAAGGCCACGGCGCCGAGCCCGATGCCGAAGGCGAGGGCGGCACCGGGCCGAATGCGCCCTGCGGGGATCGGCCGCTTCCGGGTCCGGGACATCAGGTCATCGATGTCCCGGTCGAACCACATGTTGATCGCGTTGGCCCCACCGGCCATCAGGAAGCCGCCGACGAGGACGGCCAGGACGCTCTCGAGTGAGGGAAGGCCGGCCCCAGCGGCGAACATCGGGGCCACGGCGGTCAGCAAGAGCAGGGAGACGACTCGCGGCTTGGTGAGCGCGAGCCAGTCGGCCGGCGCCGGCAGGTCGGACGTGCGTTCCATCATGCTCCAGACGGGAATCGGGTGGGGCGGAAGCCCCTCCGGACGGCGAAAAAACGGGCCCTGCGCGAGCCTTGTCAAGCGCGGCACGGCGGCGACAAGTTTCGGCGAATGGCCTCCCCCGAACAACGTGACGCCTGGGGCGAGCGGCTTCCCCGCAGCCTCGGGCTCTGGAGCGCGGTCGCCGTGCTGGTCGGCTCGACGATCGGCAGCGGCA
>JBOHSQ010000128.1:0-7821 GCA_050733295.1 Gemmatimonadales bacterium | reverse complement strand
GGCCACCGCCGCGCCGGCCACCAGTCCCGCGGCGATGTAGGTCCCTCGCCGGGTCCGGGCCACATCGACGCCGAGGTGAGCGGCGGGCTCCTCGCCCAGGGCCAACAAGTCGAGGCGGCGCCCGGCGAGCAGGAGGGCGCCGGTGGCCGGCAGCGCATACGCGGAGAAGACGAGCACCGCGGGCCAGGAGGCGGTCGAGAATCCGCCAAGCAGCCAGAGGAACGCGTTGCGCAGCCGTGCGGCGTCGGAGAGCACGAGGATGGCGCTCGTGATTGCGCCGGCGAAGGAGCCCACCACGACTCCCGCGAGCACCAGAGTGCGGGGCTCGAGGCGACCGGCGGCCAACGCCAGCCGGTACACCACGACCAGCGCCACCAACCCGCCGGCGACGGCGAAGGCCGGCAGCGCCCACGCCGCGGCGACGCCGCCGGCGATGGCGATCACGGCGCCGAGTCCGGCGCCGCCGGAGATGCCGAGCAGTTAGGGATCGGCGAGCGGATTGCGCACCAGCGCCTGGAGGCTCGCGCCGGCGACGCCGAGCGCGCCGCCCACCAGGAAGGCGAGGACCACCCTTGGCAGGCGCAGCCCCCAGAGGATTGCCGCCGCCTCCGGGTCCCGGCCGGTGAGGCCAGCCCAGAGCGTGGCGGGGCCGAAGGCGACGGCACCCATGGTGGTGCCGACCGTGATCGCCGCGAGCAGGCAGAGCCCGAGGATCGCGGTGCGCCTCACGGTCCCACCGCGGCGAATCGGGCGGCGATCGCGCGCGCCGCCTCAGGCGCCCGCGGACTCGGGCGGCCGTATTCGGAGCCGTCGAGGACGACGACGCGGCCCTCCCGGACGGCGCGCACCACACGCCACTCCGGGCGCCGGAATGCCGCCGGCGGCTCTGAGCCCAGCACCAGGACGAGATCGGGGTCGCGGGCGGCGATGGCCTCGAGGCTCACCACCGCCGAGCCCTGCGAGACGTCGGCAAACGCGTTGCCGGCCCCGGCGAGCTGGACCAGCTCGCTCAGGTAGCTGCCGCGGCCGATGACGATCGGGGGCGAGTCGCCAGCGATCATCACGACGCGAAGCGGCTCCCGAACGGTGTCCACCCGGGCGGCGGCGAGTCCGGCCTCGAGGCGGGCCACGAGCGCGCCGGCGCTGTCCGTGAGCCCGAGCAACTGCCCCACCCCGGTGGCGGTGCGCGCGAAGTCGCCGAGCCCGTCGGGGCGGAACTGGGCGACGGGGATGCCGAGGGACCGCAGCCGAGCGACCGCCTCGCCATTGGCACCGGAGCGATAGACCAGCACCAGGTCGGGACGGCGGGCGACGATTGCCTCCACGTTGGGCGCAAGGCCGTCGCCCACGCCCGGCACGGCGCGCGCCGCGGCGGGCCAGTCGCACCACTCGGTCCGGCCAACCACGCGATCACCCGCGCCGAGCGCGAAGAGCAACTCGGTGAACGCTGGCGCGAGGGAGACGATCCGTTCCGCAGGACTCGCGAGGGCCACCGTGTCGCCGGCGTCATCGACGACGCGGAATCCGCCACTCGCAGGCGCACGATCACACCCGGCGGCAAGCGCCGCGAGGGCAGCCACCGCGACGAGGCGGCGCGAGAGAGCAGCGATGCGGGAAATGCGAGCGCCCATCCTGGTGGGCAAGGATGGGCGCGAGTGCGCCTGCATGCCGGCGCGAAATGCGGCCACCTGCCCCTCCCCCGAGGGTTCGATTGGTGGCGCGAGCGGAGAGGTCTCCTGGCTCCGGGCCTTCGTCCGCCTTCCCGGTTTCCCAGTGGCGTCGTGGACGAAGTGAATTGCCCGTCACAGTGGCGGGGCCGCGCCGGTCTTTCACCGGCTTCCGAGCATCCCCGTTCGCGTATGTCGAGCGACGAACCTAGGGCGCGGGTTTCCGGCGCGCAAGGGCGCGAACGGTTGCGACGGCCAGGCCGATGCCCACGATCGCGACCAGGACCGGGAGGAACCAGCGCGACCCGGGCGTGGCGGCACCGGGAAAGCGGAGGATGACCGCGCTGCCGGCGGGCATGGCCCGGGTTCCCCACGCGGCGAGCACCGCGCCCTCCTGGACCATCGGCAGGCGACGAAGCCCCGGCCCTTCCACGCGGGCCTCCGGCTCCTCCAGGTAGACCTCGACGGTGTCCACCGGTGATTCGAACCTGAGAGCGCTCGACCCGCCCTCGAGATGGTAGGTGACAAGCAGGCGCGACTCGCCCGGCGGGATCGGCGCGAGGATCTCGAGCCGCCCTTCGACCAGACGCACGGAGCGAAGCGAGAAGTCCCCCTCAACGCCCACCAGGTCCGTGGCACCCGCCGGCAGGGGGAAGGAGTACGCAGCCCCGACCGAATCGGGTGCGCTCCGCGTCGCCGGCCCCAGGTTCCGGAGGCCGATCACCTCCATCACCTGCCGGAGATCCGGCTCCTCGGGCGCCCCGATCACCAGGTGCCGGGTCACCAGGGACACCGGCTGCGCGGCGCTGGTGTCCGCCACCGCAACGATCACCACGGCGCCGTCGCGCGCCTCGGCCGCAGTGACCGGCCTGGCGAAGTAGGCGACGCCATCCCAGTGGGCGGTCACCAGGTAGGTGGCACCGGTGTCGAGGGAAGCACGAAGGGTGAACCGGCCGTCGGCGGGAGCGGTGAGTGAATCGACCGGACCCTGGAAGCCCGGGGAGATCGCGTGCAGGACCACCGCGGCCGGCACGGGGACCGAGTCGGCCGCGCCGATTCGCACCACGACGCCCGAAACCCTGGCCTCCTGCGCTGCGACACGCGGCGCGCCGACCAGGACCGCAGTGGCGAGGAGCGCCAGGAGGCGCTCAGGGCGTGAACTTGCCGAAGTCCTCGGGATCGAGCTGCTCGAGGTAGCGCTTGAGGGCATCGGCCGCGTCGTCGGGCGCGCCCGAGGAGGGCTCGCCCCGGTCGCCGGGCCCATCGCCCGCGTCGCCGAGCAGACCGTCGGAGGCGAAGATGGGCGAGTGCAGACGGAGGGCGAGGGCGATGCTGTCGGACGGCCGGGCGTCCACCTGGAAGACGTCCTCACCCCGGCGGATCAGCAGCTCGGCGAAGTAGGAGTTCTCCTGCACGGCGCGGATGAGCACGTGCTTCAATTCGCCGCCGAGCCCGACGATGACCTGCTTGAGCAGGTCGTGGGTGAGGGGGCGCTGGAACTTGACCCCCTGCAGCTCCATGGCGATGGCGCTCGCCTCGGCGGGGCCGATCCAGATGGGCAGGACGCGTGCACCGTCGCGTTCGCGGAGGATGACCACCGGCGAGTTGGTGGCGCGGTCGACGCCCAGCTGCGCGACGGTTACCTCGATCACCGCGTCACCCGGCGGCCTTGCGGAGCTCGTCGGCCCGGTCGGTCCGTTCCCAGGTGAAGAACGTGACGGGCACGGGGCCGTTGCGGCCATTGAGGCCACGCACCTGGCCCGCTGCCGAGGCCCGGCCGAAGTGGCCGTAGGCGGCGGTCGGGCTGTAGACCGGCTTGAGGAGGTCGAGCCGCTCGATGATGCACGCGGGGCGCAAGTCGAAGACCTGCCGCACCGCCGCCTCGAGCTTCTGGTCGGTCACGACTCCGGTGCCGAAGGTATCGACCATCACGGAGACCGGCTGCGCCACACCGATGGCATAGGCCACCTGCACCTCGACCCGGTCCGCGAGGCCCGCGGCCACGATGTTCTTGGCCACCCAGCGCGCGGCGTAGGCGGCGGAGCGGTCCACCTTCGAGGGATCCTTGCCGCTGAAGGCGCCGCCCCCGTGGCGGGCCATGCCGCCGTAGGTGTCCACGATGATCTTCCGGCCGGTGAGCCCAGCGTCGCCCTGCGGACCCCCGATGACGAACCGACCGGTCGGGTTCACATACACCCGGTCCTTCGGAGCGTCGAAGCCGTACTGGGCCAGGACGGGGCGGATGACGTGCTCCTCGACCGCCGCCTTGATCTCCCCGTGGGGCAGCTCGCGTCCGTGCCAGGTCTCGTCGTGCTGAGTCGAGACCACAACGGTGGTAACGCCTACGGGACGATCCCCGTCGTACTCGACCGACACCTGCGACTTGCCGTCGGGGCGAAGCCAGGGAAGCGGCTCGAGCCCGCCGGTGCCCTTCCGCACGATGGCGAGCCGCTCGGCCAGCCGGTGTGCAAGGACGATGGGCAGGGGCATCAACTCGTCGGTTTCCCGGGTCGCGTAGCCGAACATCATCCCCTGGTCGCCAGCCCCCTGCTCCTTGTCCGGCGCCGAGTTCACGCCCCGGGCGATGTCGCCGCTCTGCCGTCCGATGGCGGTCATCACCGCGCAGGTGCGGAAGTCGAACCCGTACGCGGCGTCGGTGTAGCCGATCCGCTCGATCACCTTGCGGACGACGTCGGGAATCTCGACGTAGGACTCGGTGGTGATCTCGCCGGCCACGACGGCCACGCCGGTGGTGACGAGGGTTTCACACGCCACGCGGGAGCGCGGATCCTGGATCAGCATCTCGTCCAGCACCGCGTCGGAGATCTGGTCGGCGACCTTGTCGGGGTGACCCTCGGTCACCGATTAGGAAGTGAATACGTGAGGCTTGGTGGTGCGCGGCGAGGCGGGCGACATCGGGACGGGCGACTCCAGGGTGTCGGCGAGCGAAGGGGAACGCACGGGCAAGCTAGCCACCCCCTTCGGCCCCGGCAACGCGGGGCTCGAGCCCGAGGAGGTTCAGGTCCACGTGGGGACGCACGGCCACAATCGCGGCGTCCTCGGCGTCCGCGGCCGTGGAGGCTGCCAGCGCCCCTCGCGCGGCGGCCTTGGCCGACTCGAACGGCACCGACCGGAGCACCCACTTAACCAGGGGCACCGATGGCGGGGCCACGCTCAGGGTCTCGTAGCCCATGCCCACGAGCACCACCGCCCAGAGCGGCTCGGACGCCATTTCGCCGCAGAGGCTCACCGGGCGACCCGACGCCTTCCCCACCGCGAGGACCCGTTCGAGCTGAGCGAGGACGGCGGGGTGATGGGGCAGGAACCGGCCCGCGAGCCGGGCATTCCCGCGATCGACGGCCAGGGTGTACTGGGTCAGGTCGTTGGTGCCGACGCTGAAGAAGTCGCACTCGCCGGCCAGGCGGTCGGCGAGGATCACCGCCGCGGGGGTCTCGATCATCACCCCGACCGGAAGGGTCTCGGCAAACGGCACGCCCCTGCCGCGGAGCACCTCGCGCTCCTCCTCGAGGAGCACGCGCGTGGCGCGCACTTCCTCGATCGAGGTCACGAGCGGCAGCATGAGCTGCACGTTCCGCCCGACCGCGGCGCGCAGGATGGCGCGCAGCTGGGGCCGGAAGATCTCGGGCTCGTCGAGGCAGACGCGGATGGAGCGCCACCCGAGGAACGGGTTCGCCTCGGTGATCGTGCGGAATGCCGTGGGGAACTTGTCGCCCCCCAGGTCGAAGGAACGGATCACCACGACCCCGTCGCGGAACGCCTCCGCCACGCGGGCGAAGTAGTCCGCCTGCTCGTCCTCGTCGGGCAGGTCGGTGCGCCCAGTGACGAGGAACTCCGTCCGGAGCAGGCCCACGCCGAGGGCCCCGTGCTGGAGCGCCGCATCCAGCTCCTCCGGCAGGTCCACGTTGGCGAGGACCTCGACGGCGTGGCCGTCGGGCGTCACGGTGGGACGCGCGGCAGCGGTCTCGAGCTCCAGCTCGAGCCGGTGCCGGCGGCTGGTGGCGCGCTGCGCCTGGTAGATCTCGTCGGCGGTGGGATCGAGGACGATGCGGCCCGTGGTGCCGTCGAGCAGCAGCTTCGCGCCGCTCCGGATCGCCTCGAGCGCCCCGGCCACACCCATCACGGCGGGAATGCCGAGGGAGTGGGCGAGGATGGCGCTATGGGAGGTTCGGGTGCCCTCCTCGCTCACCAGGCCCACGACGTGCTCGCGGTCGAGCTGCACGGTGAGCCCCGGCGAGAGCTCGCGCGCCACGATGACGACGTTCGAGCCGAGGTCGCTACCCCACCAGTCCGGGCCAGGATGACCGGTGAGACGGTGGAGGACCCGGCGCTGGGTGGCCGTCAGGTCGGTCAAGCGCTCGCGCAGGACCTGGCTGGCGGCCCCGGCCCACATCTCGCGCGCCTCGAGGGCCTTGAATTCGAAGGCGGTTTCGGCGCTGAGCAGGCTCTTGCGGACGAGGAACTCGACCTCGCCGAGGAAGTCGGGATCCTGGGCCATGAGGATCTGGGCGTCGAAGATGCCCGACTCCTCGGGACCGGCGCGCTCCAGGACCCGGGCCTTCAGCTCCTCCAGCTCCTCCACCACCTCGCGCACCGCCTGCTGCAGCCGGCCCACCTCCGCCTCGACCTCGCCGGGGGCGATGGAGCGGTCGGGCACGTCGGGGAAGTCGAACCGGACCACCACGGCGGGGCCGAGGGCCACGCCGGGCGAGACACCGACGCCACGAAGGAACCGGTTGCTCACGTTTCGTCGAAGCCCCGGCCGACCAGCGCCACGATCGCGTCCACCGCCGCCGACTCGTCGCCGCCGTCGGCCCGGATGACCAGGGAGGACCCGCACTCGGCGGCGAGCATCATGACCCCCATGATGCTCTTCCCGTTCACCACCATCCCGTCACGCTCGAGCTGGACGTGCGCCTGGTACCCGCTGGCCAGGCGGACGAGCTGCGCCGCGGGGCGGGCATGGAGTCCCAGGGGATTCACGACCTGCACGGTGCGTTCGGTCACGCGAGAAGTCGGTCGAAGGTGAAGCGGACCAGGGTGAGCAGCGCGAGCGCCGCGATGAGCATCAGGCCGTAGCGAAGTCCGGTGAACCATGTCGGCCGCAGGCGAGCAAGCAGGATGCCCACCACACCAACGGCGAGGGCAGTGAATCCGGCGGACGTCCGGAGCCCTCCGGCCAGCCAGGCCGCGGTGACCGGGACGGCCGCGCCCACGACCAGGCCCGCGATCCGCCCGACCCGCTGCGCGGCATCGTTGAGCCACGATTCGCGGATGGCCCGGCCGAGGTCCCGTCCCTCCCGCAGGCCGGTGCGAAGGCCCCACGCGGTGGTGGCGAGGCGGACGCCGTTGTAGACCACGAGCAGGGAGCCCACCGCCATGCCGGGCACGCCGAAGGCCACGCCGAGGAGTGCGAGCCCGACCAGGGCCGGCAGCAGGCCGGCCCAGAAGAGCTGGTCGCCGAGCGCGCCGAGGGGTCCGCAGAGCGCAGTGCGAAGCCGGCCGACCTGGTCGCCCGGGATGGCATCGTACTCGGCCCGCACGGTGGCCCCGAGGGCGAGCCCCGCGAGGTACGGGTGGGCGTTGAAGAACTCGGCCGAGCGGACGGTGGCGTCGTGCCAGCGGGCCGGGTCGGCCTCGCGGAGGTCCTCGAGCAGCGGCTCCGCCGCCCAGCCCATACCGATGCCCTGCATGCGCTCGTAGTTCCACGCCCCCTGGAGGGCGAGGAGCCGGCCGAGGGCACGGCGCTCCGGCGTCATCGGAGCATCGCCCATGCGAGCCCGGCCACCGCACCAACCGCGACCCAGCGCAGCCGGAGTCCGCGGCCGGCATTGCGCAGGGCGCCCGAGGCCGCGGCCGAGACCCCGGCGCCGATCAGGGCGATGGAGAGTGCGACGGCGAGGCGGAGGGGCTCACCGGTCCCCGGCCAGGCGCGGACCAGGAGACCCGCGCCGAGGGCGAGACCGGCGAGGACCGCTGCACGCGCGAAGTCGCGCGCGATGCCGCCGAGTTGCAGCGCCCGGATGGTGCCGAGGTCGCCTGCTGCCAGGCCCGCTCCGGCGCGCCGGACGGCGGTGGCGTTGGCGTGGCGGACCGCCTGGAGCGAGTACCCGCCGATGGACGCGAGCACGAGGCC
>JBOHSQ010000127.1:0-4325 GCA_050733295.1 Gemmatimonadales bacterium | reverse complement strand
GCCGCCGCACGCTGCGGCGAGCGGCACGCCCAGGACCAGGGCCAACGCCGCGAACGAGCGCAACTGCATTGCTGCACTCCTGAATGAGGGGATGTGGAGGGCCGGACGGCCGCCGACGCGCGAAGGTTTCGCCGGGGCTCAGTCTCCGCCCAGGAGGTCCTTCCTGAAGCCTTCACCCGGACCGGGCTTGGGGCCGATCCAGGCCTTCCAGAGGGCATCCGCGAAGTCCTTCCCCGCGATTGTGCCCTTGTCCGCGCCCTTCACCCGCACCGTGGTGCCGGTGCCGGGCACGTAGGTGAACACGAACTGCTCGCCCTTCTCGATGTCCTCCATCCAGCCGCACAGCTGGACGAACTGCTGCTTCAGCTCGTCGGATGCCCCGGGCGTGTTGTTGGCCAAGGCCTCGTTCCAGGCGTCGCACATCTTTCCCTTGTCCACGCCCCGCAGGAACTGGAGCACCATGTGGCGGGGCTCGTCCGCGGCGAGGACCTGGCCGGCATCGGAGGACCGGGCAGGGAGGTAGAGCCCGGCGACGTACACCTTGAAGATGGCCTTCTTCCGCAGGGCCACCCCGTTGAGCACCAGCGTCCGCCCGGACACCTGGACTTCGCCGGGAAGGGTCACGCCATTGTAGGTGGTGTCAGCCGGCACGGGGCCGGCGGGCGCGGCAGCCAGTCCCGCAGCCAGGGTGAGCAGGGCCATCGAGGACATGAGGACGCCTCCGGATGGGTCACAAGGTGCGCAGGGATGGTACCCCCGCGGGGAAGCGTGTGGAAGGGCAGCCGGCGGGTGTCCCCGCCCCGTCCCCACAGGCCCGGAAAGCGGCCTCGTGCAACGGAGTCCGGCGCCCGCGCATCCCTCCCGACGGCAGAATGAAACGCACGATCACCCCGGGAGACCAGATGCAGACAATTCGCTTCCTTCCCCTCCTCCTGCTGGCCGCCTTCGTCGGCCTGCCGGCGCCGGCCGGCGCGCAGGAACCCCAAGTCCACGTCAAGCGTGCTGCCCCCCGTGCGCGCATCGGGGTGCTGCTCGCCTCGAAGCCCGATGCGGACACCGACCGGCTCGGGGCCCGGATCGAGCGGGTGCTTCCCGGAAGCCCTGCCGACGATGCCGGACTCGAGGAAGGCGACATCATCACCAAGTTCAATGGCCGCGCCCTGGCCGGCGCGGCGGGCGAGGGCGGCGAGTCTCGCCCAGCTGGCCGCCTGGTGGGCATGGTTCGGGAACTCGAGGCCGGCGATACCGCGCGGGTCGAGTACCGCCGCGGCGACGCGACCCGGACCGCCACGATCGTGGCCGAGGAACGACCCTGGGCCGACGTCGCCGACATCCGGGGGATGGAGATGTTTCCTCGCCGGATGATGGAGCTGGAGCGGATGCCCCGCGACTTCCACTTCATGTTCGGGGAGCCGGGTGGACTCGAGCTGGCCGAAATGAACCCGGGGCTCGGCGAGTACTTCGGCGTGAACGAGGGCGTCCTGGTACTCGATTCCCCGCGGGATTCGACGCTCGGACTCAAGGCGGGTGACGTGATTCGCTCGATCGACGGACGCAAGCCGCAGGACGCAGCGCACGCGCGCCGGATCCTGGCTTCCTACGCCGAGGGCGAGACGGTGAAGCTGGAAGTGACGCGCCAGCGGCGGTCGACGACGGTCAGCTGGAAGGTTCCAGGGGAGATGGAGCTGCACTGGAAGGCTCCGGCCCGGGTGCGGGCGCCCAGGGCCGAGCGGACCTGACCGCGGCGCAGGATCAGGTGCGCAGGCGGCCGACCACCACCGTCACGTTGTCGGTCCCGCCCCGATCCAGGGCCAGCTGGACCAGCTCCCCGCAGGTGCGGCCGGCGTCCGTGGTGGTGCGGAGCGCCGCCCCGATCTCCTCGTCGTTGACGTGCTTGGTCAGGCCGTCGGTGCAGAGGAGCATGACGTCGTCCCAGCGGCAGTCGACCACGCCGGTGAGCGGGATAGCCTCGCTGCTGCCCAGCGCGCTCACCAGCACGTGCCGGAGCGGGGACCGGCCCGCCTCCGGCGCCGAAAGCGCCCCGTCCTCCCGGAGTGCCTCGGCCAGCGTCTGATCCCGGGTGAGCTGCTCCAGGCGGCCCTCGCGGAGGCGGTAGCAGCGGCTGTCGCCCACGTGGACGAGGTAGGCCCGGGGCCAGATCACGGCGACCATAGTGAGGGTGGTCGCCAGCCCGCTGGTCATCCCATCCAGCTCGAGTTCCCCCCGCAGCACCTGGTGGCCGTGCAGCACCCCCGCACGCAGCTCGCTCAGGAACCGCTCTTCCTCGACCGGATCGAAGTGGGCATAGAGGTTGGCAAAGTCGGTGACGTGCTGGACGATGGCGCGGAGGGCCGTGCTGCTGGCGCGGCGGCCGTCGCCGCTGCCCACGCCGTCGGCGACACAGAAGAGGTAGCCGCGCGGCCCCGGAGTCAGATGCTCGAATGACTCGGCCTCGAGGCTGGTGCGCACCACCCGAAGCGACTTGTTGATGCTCGCGATCAGGTAGTGGTCCTGGTTCTCGGTCCGCACGTGGCCCATGTGGGTCGCGCCGAAGACGTCGATGTCCCGTTCGTGCGGCCGCCGTTCAGGCGTGACTGTCATGTGCGGCGTGCTCCGTGGGCCAGACCCTGCTGCGGGCGAAGATGCCGCCCGGTGCCCGCCCCTGTCCAGCCCGGCCTCCATGGTGAATCTTTCCGGTTGGTCCTCGGCGACAGCGGAGCCTCGATGCCGCACGTCAGCGCGCACGCCCCGGGCCGGTTCTGCTGGGTCGAACTCGGCACGACCGACCAGGCCAGCGCCACGGCGTTCTATTCCAGCCTGCTCGGGTGGCGGTCCAACGACGTCCCGATGGGTGACGCCACCTTCTATACGCTGTTCACCCTCGAGGGCAGGGACGTCGCCGCGCTCTACGGGCTCTCGGCGGACCAGCGCACCCGGGGGATCAGGCCCTACTGGCTCCCCTACGTGGCCGTGGCCAACGCCGATGACACCGCCGCCCAGGTCAAGCGGCTCGGCGGTCGCCTGCTGGTGGAACCCTTCGACGTGCTCGACGTGGGACGGACGCTGCTGCTCCGCGACCCGACCGGGGCGGTGCTCGCCTGCTACCAGGCGCGGACCCACCACGGGCTCGGCATCGTGGGCGAGCCGGGCTCGGTGCGTTGGTGCGAGCTGGCCACCCGCGACACGTCGCGGGCAGGCGAGTTCTACGCAGGCCTGTTCGGCTGGGGCATGAAGTCAGCGCCGGCGGGTGGCCAGTCCCACACCTACTGGACCCTCGCCGGTGAGTCCATCGGCGGCATGCTGCCGATGGCCGACGAGGCGGGTGACGCCCCCAGCCACTGGGACATCTACTTCCGCGTGGCCGACGTCGATGCGACGGCGACCCGGGCCCGCCGCCTCGGCGGGGAGGTGCCGCACGGTCCGTTCGACGCTCCCGGGGTGGGCCGCCTCGCCATGCTGGCTGACTCCGAGGGCGCCGGCTTCAACATCATCCGGGTCGAATCCTGAATCGACGCGCCTTCACCCCACTGGAGAGCACACTCATGCGCCTTCGCAGTCCGGCAGCCTGCCTGGTACTCGCCCTGACCTTCTCCGCGGGTCCGCTCCAGGCGCAGGCGTGGGGATGGAGCGTGGGCCTCGGCGGCGGAGTGACGATCCCGACCGGCGACCTGGGTGAGGCAGCCGGGACCGGCTGGCACACCGGCGTCGCCATCGAGTGGCGGAGGGTCGGCGCGCCCTGGGGGCTGCGCATCAGCGGCGACTTCCACCGGTTCGGCCTCTCCGATGACCTCGGCGTCGACGGCAACATCGAGCTGTGGCGCTGGTCGGGCGACTTTCTCTGGCATTTCGGCGGGTCGGAAAACCTGCAGCCGTATGTGCTCGGCGGCCTCGGCTACGTGAACGCGGACGTCGAGGTCAACGAGGCGCCGGTGGGCGTTGTGAGCGTCCCGACCGAGGGAAGGCTCGACATCATCGGCGGGGTCGGGGCGGTCATCCCGATGGGCGGGAAGCTCGGGGTGAACCTCGAAGCCCGGTATGAACTGGCAACCGGCGACGGCGGCGACATCACCTACATCCCCCTCTCAGTCCGGATCCGATTCTGACATGTCCGACTCCCGATTCTGCGTGGCGACCGCATCCCTCGTGGCCGCCCTCGCCTGCACATCCGGCAGCCGGCCCGCGATGCCGGCCGCAGGCGGCGACACGGCGCCGGTGACGGTGGCGGCGGCCGACACCGGATGGCGCGCGCTCTTCGACGGCCGCACCACGGCCGGGTGGCGCGGGTACCGCCGAGCGGACATGCCCGCGGGCTGGGAAGTGCTTGA
>JBOHSQ010000126.1:0-7755 GCA_050733295.1 Gemmatimonadales bacterium | reverse complement strand
AGTCACTGTGGGTCGACATCGCGCTGTGGATTCCCGCCTTGTTCCTCGCGTATGTGTTCCTCCGGCAGGGGGCGGCCAAGTTCTCCGACACGAGCGGGTGGGCACGCGCGTTCGAGGTCTGGCACTTTCCCGTCTGGTTTCGCATCCTGATTGGGTGCCTCGAGACTGGCGCGGCAGCATTGCTGCTCACGCGACGGACGGCGTCGATCGGTGCGGCGACCATTGCGTTGGTGATGCTCGGGGGCGTGGGCACGCACATCTACTGGGGGGAACCGGCCCAGGTGCGCAGCGAGGTGCTTCCCCTCACGTTGGCGCTCATCGTGTTCCTGGGACGCCGGCCACACGCCGCGGCGATGCTCGCCCGCCTGCGCAAGCTCGCGCGCGGTGATGCGCACGACGCGTAGCGTCGCGACGCTGGTTCGCACTGCGCGCAACGCCCGCGCACCCCTCGAACGGCAGCACGACGCATTCACCACACTGGTGCGGCGCTTCGAGGGGGCAGCGCTCGCGGTGGCCGTAAGCCTCACGGGCGAGGTCGACCTGGCGCGCGACGTGTGCCAGGATGCGTTTCTCGATGCGTGGCGGAAGCTGGGATCGCTGCGCGAGCCCGCGGCCTTCGGCGGCTGGCTGCTGCGACTGGTCCGCACCCATGCCATGCGTCGCCACCGGCGCCGTGGCGAGTCCTCCGAAGGAAGCGCCGACGCCCTCGCCGGCGTGGCGGACAGATCCGAGGCAGCCAACCCCGCCGAGGCGCTCGACCACGCCGAGTTGCAGCGCGTCGTATGGCGGGCCGTGCAGGAGCTGCCGGTGGCACAGCGCGAGACCGTGGTGATGTTCTACTTCCTCGGCGAGCCGATGCGCGCGATCGCCTCCGCCATGCGCGTTCCCGCCGGCACGGTCGGCAAGCGATTGCACGCGGCCCGGATCGCTCTGCGCCGTCGGCTCCCACGCGCGGTTGCCGCGACTTTTCTCGCGACCGCGCCCACGGCGGGGTTTGCGCGCCGCGTCCGGGCGGGCATTTTCGCGGAACTGGAAGGCGAGTACCGATTCGCAGCTCGTCCGACAAGGCCGGTGATCATTCGGCGCGAGGGCGATGTCCTCGTGAGCCACGCGGCAGGCCGGCGGAATGTCCTTGCTTCCAACGAGTCCGACGTGCTCCGGGCCACCGAGTTCGACGGCGAGGCGCGATTCCAGCGCGATCGGCGAGGGCGAATCACCCACTTCGTGTATTATGAGTTCGGCAAGCGGCTGGGGGTGGCGCGTAGAGTCGGCGTGCCTTCGCCACGGGCCGTTGGAAGCCCGATCGGTGGTGAGCCGAGGTCTCCCGTGAGGGCGCTGGAAAGGTAGTTTGCAGGATTGCCCACGGGTTCACGGCCCGCGACTTCACCCGCTCCCCGACAGCGAGTACCCCCCAACCCCGTGTGGCACCCCAAGCCCTTCACCCTGTTCCCCATCCCGCCCGCCCGCTGGCCCGACGCGGCGGAGGCGACGGCGTCGCGCTGGATGAGCCCGCTCGAGGTGGGGCGGCTTCGCCTGCGCGAGCGGACCTGGGTGCCGGCGATGGTGCCGTGGCGCGCCACCGACGACGGCCTGGTCACCGACGACGTGCTGGCCTGGTACGAGCGGTTCGCCGAGGGCCGGCCCGGCGCCATCGTGGTGGAGGCCACCGGCATCCGCGACGTGCCGAGCGGACCGCTCCTGCGCATCGGGCACGACCGCTTCGTGCCGGGACTCCGGGAGCTGGTCGAAACGGTGCGGCGCGCGAGCGCAGGCGAAACCCGGCTCTTCATCCAGGTCATCGACTTCCTCGCCATCCGCCGCCGGCCCTCCCGCGACACCTTCCTCGGCCGCTACCTCGAGATCACGCCCAGGCTGCGCGCGCTGGTGCCCGGCACGGACGAGGAGATCCGCGGCCGGCTGCTCCGGCTGAGCGACGAGGAGCTCCGCGGCGTGCTCGACGGGCGCGAGTGGGAGAGCCTCGCCTTCGGCTACCGCGAGCGGGTGACCGACCTGCAACTGCCGCATGTGCGCGAGCTGCCCCGGACGCTCCCGCCCCTGTTCGCGGCCGCCGCCCAGCGCGCGGCCAGGGCGGGCTTCGACGGCGCGGAGCTGCACATCGCCCACGCATACACGCTCGCCTCCTTCCTGTCGGCGCTCAACGACCGCAATGATGGCTATGGTGGCCTTCGCGAGAACCGTGTGCGGTTGCCGCTCGAGGTCCTCGCCGCGGTGCGCGCCGCCGTGTCGCCGGCGTTCGTGGTGGGGTGCCGGATGCTGAGCGACGAGTGCATCGGGGGTGGCAGCGGGGTCGAGGACGCGGCCTGGTTCGCGGCGATGCTCGCCGAGGCAGGCGTCGACTACGTGTCGCTGTCGCGCGGCGGAAAGTTCGAGGATGCGAAACAACCGAAGGTGGGCTGGGCGCGGTATCCCTACACCGGGCCGAGCGGCTACGAGTGCATGCCTACGGTGCGGTCGGACGAGGCCGGGCCCTTCGGGCGCAACCTGCCGGCCACCGCGCGCATCCGCGCGGCGGTGCGCGAGGCCGGATGCGAGACGCCCATCGTTGCCTGCGGGGGGATCTCGACCTTCGACCAGGCCGAGGGTGTGCTCGCGCGCGGAGAGGCGGACGTGGTGGCGTCGGCGCGCCAGTCGCTGGCCGATCCCGACTGGTTCCGGAAGGTGCGGCTCGGGCGCGGCGCGGAGGTGCGGCGCTGCGTGTTCACCAACTACTGCGAAGGCCTCGACCAGGTGCACAAGCCGGTGTCCTGCAAGCTGTGGGACCGGGTGGGCCTCGATGAACCCGGGCTGAGGCTGGTGGACGACGGCAAGCGCAGGCTGGTGGCGCCGCGGTGGCGGGAGAACGGCGTGGTCGAGGGCGGGGGCGGCGCCCCGGGCGTCGCGGAGGTCCGCGCATGAGGGTGGCGATCGTCGGCGGCGGCCCCGCCGGGCTCCTGCTCGCCGTCCTGCTCCGGCGCGACCACCCGGAGCACGACGTCACCGTCTGGGAGCGCAACCGGATCGAGGACACGTTCGGTTTCGGCGTCGTGCTCTCCGATGCCGCCGAGGAAACGCTCGCGATCGCCGACCGCCAGGTGCACGAGGCCATCAGCAGCACCCTGCATCGCTGGGGGGGCATCGACGTGCACTGGCGGGACCAGGTGGTGACCTCCCACGGGCATGGGTTCAGCGGGGTGTCACGGCGGACGCTGCTGGCAGTGCTGCGCGACCGCGCGCGGAGGCTGGGCGCGCGCCTGTGGGAGCAGGCGGAAGCGCCGCCGGTGGACGAGCTCCTGGCGAGTCATGACCTCGTGGTTGCGGCCGACGGCGCCAATAGCACCGTCCGCACCGCGCGCGCGGACCGGTTCGGCACCAGCATCGACACCCGCCAGAACCGCTTCGTGTGGCTCGGCACCTCCCGGCCGTTCCCGGCCTTCACCTTCGCGTTCCATCGGACGGCGCACGGACTCTGGCGCGCGCACGCGTACCAGTATGCGTCGGGCGAGTCTACCTTCATCGTCGAGGCGACCGACCGGGCATGGCGCGCCGCGGGGCTCGAGGACGCCTCCGAGGCCGAGACGATCGAGTGGTGCGAGCGGCTGTTCGCGAGCGAGCTGGGCGAGCACCGGCTCGTCGCCAACCGCTCCATCTGGCGGCAGTTCCCCACCATTCGCAACACGCGGTGGTCGGACGGCCGGCTGGTGATCCTGGGCGACGCGGCGCACACCGCGCACTTCTCGGTGGGCTCGGGCACCCGGCTCGCGATGGAAGACGCCATCGCGCTCGCGGCGGGGATCGGCGGAGTGGAGGGCGACGGAATCGAGCCGGCGCTCGAGGCATGGGAGGCGGAACGGCGCCCGCCAGTCGAGAGCCTGCAGCGCGCCGCGCAGGCCAGCCTCGAGTGGTTCGAGGAGACCGAACGGTATGACTCGCTCGAGCCGATCCAGTTCGCCTACAGCCTGCTGACGCGGAGCCTCCGGATCACCCACGAGAATCTCCGGCTCCGCGACCCGGGGTTCGTGACGCGAGTCGAGACGTGGTTCGCGCAGATGGCGCAGCTCCGAGTCGACACCGGGGAGCATGACACCCCTTCGACCACAGACGTCTCACGTCTCTCGGCTGACGGCTCACGTCCTCCGCCCCCGATGCTCACGCCGTTCCGGCTCCGGAGTCTGGTGCTCTCCAACCGGATCGTGGTCTCGCCGATGTGCCAGTACTCCGCGGAGGACGGGATGCCGAACGACTGGCACCTGGTCCACCTCGGCAGCCGGGCCATCGGCGGCGCTGGCCTCGTCATGACCGAGATGACGAACGTGAGCGCGGAGGCCAGGATCTCGCCGGGCTGCACCGGGATCTGGTGCGACGCACACGTGGGCGGGTGGCGCCGGATCGTGGACTTCGCCCACGCACAGGGCACGCACATCGGGATGCAGCTTGGCCACGCGGGTCGCAAGGCGGCCACCAAGCTCCAGTGGGAGGGGGACAACGAGCCGCTGCCGGAGGGCGCGTGGCCGATCGTTGCCCCGTCGCCCATCCCGTGGAAGCCCGAAAACCAGGTGCCGCGGGAGCTCACCCGGGCCGAGATGGACCAGGTGCGCGACGACTACGTGCGCGCGGCGGAGCGCGCCATCGAGGCCGGTTTCGACCTGCTCGAGCTGCACTTCGCCCACAGCTACCTGATGGCGAGCTTCATTTCGCCGCTCACCAACCGGCGCACCGACGAGTACGGCGGGCCGCTGGAGAACCGGCTGCGCTACCCGCTCGAGATCGTGGCCGCGGTGCGCGCCGCATGGCCACAGGAAATGCCGCTCACCGTGCGGATCTCGGCCACCGACTGGCACCCGGAGGGCCTGAGTGCGGCCGATTCGGTGGAACTCGCCAGCCAGCTCGCGGCACACGGGGTGGACGCCATCGACGTATCGGCGGGGCAGACCATCCCGGACCAGCGGCCAGTCTACGGCCGCGCATTCCAGACCCCGTTCGCCGACCGGATCCGGCACGAGGCAGGGATCGCCACGATGGCGGTGGGGAACATCCAGTCTCACGAGGACGTGAATGCGATCCTCGCCGCGGGTCGCGCCGACCTGGTGCTGATGGCGCGCGCCCACCTGTGGGATCCATACTGGACCCGGCATGCGGCGCGGGCACTGGGGCATCCGCTGCCCTGGCCGGCCCCGTACTCGACGCTGGACAACTTCAATGCGCGGATCTAGATCGAAGCGATCATGGCACTGACCTACCAGGGGTACCTCAAGCTCGACGAACTGCTGCGGCTCCAGGAGCCTCGCTCCGACGGCCCGGAGCACGACGAGCTGCTCTTCATCGTCATCCACCAGGTGTACGAGCTCTGGTTCAAGGAGGTCCTGCACGAGCTGGACTTCCTCCGCGCCCGGCTCGACGCGGACGACATGCCCGCCGTGCTCAAGACCATGAAGCGGATCCTCACGATCCTCAAGGTCCTGGTGGCGCAGGTGGACATCCTGGAGACGATGACGCCGGTGGACTTCCTCTCCTTCCGCGCGCACCTCGAGCGGGGGAGCGGGTTCCAGTCGGCGCAGTTCCGGGAGGTGGAGTTCGTGCTGGGGCACAAGCGCGCCGAGCCGCTGGCGAACTACGCGGAGGGGAGCGAGGAGCGGCGTCGGCTGAAGCAACGGCTGAGCGAGCCGTCGCTGTGGGACGCATTCCTCCGGCACCTCGCCCGGCGCGGGCTCCCGGTGCCGAAGGCGCTGCTCGAGCGCGATGTGTCCGAGCCCTGCCCGCCGTCGCCCGAGGTGCAGCGGATCCTGCTCGAGGTCTACCGGAAGGACCCGGGACTGATGCAGCTCTGCGAGCGGCTGGTGGACCTCGACGAGGGGACCATGGAGTGGCGCTACCGCCACGTGCAGATGGTCCGGCGCACCATCGGAGGGAAGGTCGGCACGGGCGGCTCTGAGGGCGCGGCCTACCTCGCCACGACGCTCATGCGGCCGGTGTTTCCGGACCTCTGGGCCATTCGGACGGAGCTGTGACCTGCGGGGGGTCGGCGGGCGCTTGCGCGGGGTGACGGCGTTCCGGGTCTCGGTGAGCGGGGACCGACGAGGGCAGCGGGCGTCAGGCGAGCTTCACCAGGTGCGCGCGCACCCAGTCGCCGAGTTGCGTTTCGGTAAGCTGCCCGGCCGCGGCCGCGAGCATCGTCGTCACGACCTCTTCCTGGGTGGCGTCTAGATCGGCGTCGTTCAGCCCCAGGAAGATGACCATCGCGAGGAAGGCCGTTCGTTTGTTGCCGTCGCGGTAGGGACGGCTGGTGACCAGCCCCCAGCCATAGGCGGCAGCGAGGGTGGCCACGTCGCTCTGCGGCTCGTACTGCCAACGTTGGCGAGGGCGGGCGAGGGCCGCTTCGAGGGTGTTCTCCTCGCGGACGCCCGACAAGCCGCCGTGTTCCCGCAGCTGGTCGAGATGCACGGCGTCGAGCACGAGGCGACTCAGCCAGACCGGCTCCGGAGGCGGCGCCCGCCGGGGCATGCGGCTGGCCTACTCGGCAAGCTTCCGGAGCGCTGAGCGGTACTTCTTCGCCGCCCGGGCGGCGAGATCCAGGGCTCGCTCGGTGGTCGGATCGTACGGGGTCAGGAGAATGCCCCGGTCGGTCTCGACCGCGAGCACCCGGTCGCCGGGCGCGAGGTGGAGCCGCTCGGCCATGTCCTTGGGCAGGGTGGCCCCGATCGAGCCACCCACCTGGCGGAGTGTGAGTTCGCGGACCACAGACCCTCCGGTAGTACAGGGATGCTATAAAGTAGCACTATTGTGCTACTCGCGCAAGCCCGGAGCCGCCACCAGGCGCTGGGCCCCTGACAATGACCGCCCCGGCCAACCCTACCCGCCGGCCGCCAGTGGCACCGCCCGCCCATCCACCCCGTTCAGCTCCACGCCCAGCACCGCCCCAAACGTCGGCGCCAGGTCCATGAGCGACACCGGCTCGGCGAGCGTGCCCGGCATGATGCCGGGACCAGTCGCCACCAGGAATCCCTCCCGCCGGTGCTCGCCGGTGCGCGCGTAGCGGTTCACTCCTTCCGCCACGCCGATGCGCGGCGAGCGGGCCCGCACCACCGACCCGACTCCGCCGCCCACCACCGAGTTGCCGGTCGCGACCGTCTCGTCCCACTCCACCAGCAGGTCCGGAAGCCCGTCACTCGCCTCGCCCTGGTAGAGGTCCCGGCTCCGGCTCACCGCGCGGATCAGCGGTCCGCCGGTGCGGTCGTCGGTGATCGCCCGCAGCTCCCGTATCAGCTCCTCCTCGAGCGCCTCCTGCTCGACACCCGGCTCGACCAGTCCCGCCGGCTCGCGCCCGCGCAGGTTGATCCGGATGCCGTCGACCGCATGGCCGTTCATCACTGGGAAGCACCGACTCAGGACATCCTGAGGGGGGATGCGTGCCTTGAACGCCGCCGCTCCCGCTGCGGGAGAGTGGGCCGCACCGGTCGCGGTGCCGCGACCCAGAGCGCGCTTGATCGCCGCGCGCGCCGGACCGGGCAACGCCATCCATCCCGCCTCGGCCATGACTCGAGCCCGTGCAGCGATCGTCGGTGCGGGGGCCGGGCGGGTGAGGCCGAGCCGGACCAGGATGTCGCGCATCAGCACGTGTGCCCCGTACCAGTAGTCCATACCGTGGCAGGCGAATACGATCACCGTCGCGTCGCCCGCATCCTTGAGGATCTCGCCTAGGGCGGCGTCGATGGCCCGGTAGGTGCGCCGGATCGGGTTGCCCAGCGCAGCGCTCAATGC
>JBOHSQ010000125.1:0-3421 GCA_050733295.1 Gemmatimonadales bacterium | reverse complement strand
GAGCGCACGATCCGCTTCTACGTGGCGCGCGGGCTGGTGAGCCCGCCCGAGGGCCGCGGCACCGCGGCGATCTACTCGTACCGACATCTCCTCCAGGTGCTGGCGATCAAGCTGCGCCAGATGGAGGGGGCGACGCTCGAGACGATCATCCGCGAATTCGAGGGCCAGACCGGCGACGCCATCGAGCGCCGCGTCGCGGGAACGCTTGGCCCGGCGCTGCCGCCTCCGGACCGGCTGCCCTTGGCGCAGCTTCCGGCCATGCCGCGCGGTCGGGTGGGTCGCGCGGTGCAGGCGCTCGCCTCGGCCCAGCTGGGACGGACCCAGCTGGCCCGTCCGTCGCTCTGCTTCCGGATCCCGGTGGGCGAGGGCGTCGAGCTCCTGCTGGACGAGCGGCACCCGGCGGCGCGCAGTGCAGCCGAAGCCGGGCGACTTGCGGACCGCGTCCGCGCCGCCCTTGGTGAGCCACCGTTGCCTTCGGACCCCCAGCCCGGGCCCGACCCGCAGCACTGACCTTCCAGCCCTCGAGGTTCCCGCATGCCGACGCTGATTCTTGTCATCATCGTGGGCGCGATCCTGCTTTGGGTCATTTCCGCCTACAATCGCCTCATCGCGCTGCGGAACCGGGTCGCCAACGCGTGGCAGCAGATCGACGTGCAGCTCAAGCGGCGCCACGACCTGATCCCCAACCTGGTCGAGGCGGTGAAGGGGGCGATGGGCTTCGAGCGGGAGACGATGGAGGCGGTGATCGCGGCTCGGAGCCGGGCCGTGGCGGCCACCGGCGTGGCGGCGACGGCAAGAGCGGAGGGCGAGCTGACCCAGGCGCTGGGCCGGCTGTTCGCGGTGATGGAGGCCTATCCCGACCTTAAGGCGACGGCCAACGTCACTCAGCTCCAGCAGGAGCTGACCGGCACCGAAAACGTCATCGCATCCGCCCGGCAGCAGTACAACGACGAGGCGACGCTCTACAACACGGTGCAGATGCAGGTCCCCACCAACCTCGTCGCCGGGCTGGCCAAGGCGGAGCCCGCACCCCTCTGGGAGATCGAGGATCAGGCCGAGCGCGCCGTGCCGCGCGTGGACCTGTCGCGCGGCGGGCCGGCCGGGGGTTGATCCCCCGGTTCACGGCTCGAACGGAAACACCCGCTTCCACTCGGTCTTCATGTCCACCACGGTCCAGCCCCGGGCCGTGGCCTCGTCCCACGCCTTGTCCAGCCGGCCCATGTGGGATTCCCGGTCATACGCCCATTCGCGGTCCGCGTCGGTATGGTGCAGGATCGCTGCGAAGCGCGGGCCCTCACCGGCGGTCGTCCACTGGAGCATCTCCAGGTCGCCGTCAGAGTTGCCAAACGCGAACACGGGACGCCGGCCGATGAAGCGCTGGATCCCCACCGGCTTCCCGGCGTGGTCGTCCACCAGCGCCACCTCGGGCTGCTTCACCAGGACCGGGACGCCGTCGCGCAGCTCGAATGCGAGCTGCCCGTGGCTGCCGACGACCTGCTCCGGCGGGATGCCGTAGGCGGGCTCGACCCACGCCCGCATGAACTCCTGCCCGCCGCCGGAGACGATCCAGGTCCGGAACCCGTTGGCGCGCAGGTAGGTCAGCAGCTCCTGCATCGGCTGGTACACCATCTCGGTGTAGAGCCGGCCCGTCCTCGGATGACGCGCGGTCCCTGCCCATTCGGTCACTGCCCGTCCGAACTCCTCCGTGGTCATGCCGGCGTGGGTTGCGGCGACCAGCTGCATGACGCCCTTCTCCCCGCCCGCCAGCAAGCCGCGCGGGTCCCCGGCCAGCACGGACCTGAAGGGCTCGGTGGTCCGCCACTCCGGGTGTTCCGGCGCCATCGCCTTCACGCGGTCGAGGGCGAACTGAAGCTGGAAGTACATCGGCTGCTCGGCCCAGAGCGTGCCGTCGTTGTCGAACACGGCGATGCGGTCGGCCGGCGCGATGCGCCCGGTTCCGGTATCGGCTACCGCGGCGCGAACAAAAGCGACGATGGCCCCCTTCGCGGGCCCCTCGCTCCACGCCGGCAACGGGTCAGCGGCCGCTGCGGTAGAACCCGGGGACGCGGGGCGTGGCGCGCTGCAGGCCGCGAGTGCGGCCGCAAGGATGAGCATGTAACGGCTGGTCATGGAGCGCTCTCCGGGGGCAGGAGGGATTCGGTCCGCTGAATTGCGGCCCGACCCGGAGGCGTGTCAAGCCGAACTGTCGGCGGTCCGGAACCCCACCCGGCCGAACTTCTCCCAGCTCTTCTTTCCCCGCCATGCGTCGACCAGGCCGCGCATGCGCCAGTACAGCGTGAGGTGGCGATAGGAGAACGGGAGCGACTCGAGCACGGCGTAGAAGAGCAGCGTGAAGATGTCCCGCCGGCGGGTGAACGGCAGCAGACCGGCCTGCAGGCGGTCGGCCATGCCGTAGCGGAACCGCCAGGCGCCCACCAGGACCCCGAAGACGTTGACCAGGATGCCGTAGCCGAGCGACACCAGGAAGAATGCGGCGGCATAGGCGTAGTTGAGCAGCTGGACGCCGGCGAGCCAGTCGAGCAGCAGGAAGAAGAGCAGGAACGCGTACCCGGCGAGCTCGACGATCGGCCCGTAATACTCGAACAGCCAGAACACCGGCAGGGCGAACCAGCCGATGCGGCCGTAGCGCTGGTTGAACAGCATGCCCCTGTGGTAGAAGAGCGACTCGCGCAGGCCCCGGTGCCACCGGCCCCGCTGCTTCCGCAGGGAATCGAGCTGCTCCGGCACCTCGGTCCACGCCACCGGATGCGGCAGGAAGGCGATCCGCCGGCCCAGTGCCTTGTCGCGCACGAAGCGGTGCAGCCGGACGATGATCTCCATGTCCTCGCAGACGGTGCCGGTGCGCTGCCCGATGTACTCCTGCACCAGCCGGTGGTCCACCAGCGGGGTCAGGTAGCCGCCCGCGCGGATCACCGATTCCTTCTCGAACACCGCGAATACGCCGGAGAGGATCAGGATGCCGCCCAGGCGGTCGAGTGCGGTGCGTCCGGTCGTGAACGAGCGCAGGTACTCGACCATCTGGAAGCGCGCCAGCGGGTGGGTCGGGAGGCCGACGCTCACCACCCGGCCATTGCTGATGGTGCACCCGTTCGCGATGGCCACCTGGCCGCCCACCGCCACCACTCGCGGGTCCTCCTGCACCGCCCGCATCAGCTCCTTGAGCGCGCGGTCTTCCAGGATCGAGTCGGCGTCCAATGACACGAAGTAGGGCGATGTGGAGGCGTTGATGCCGGCGTTCAGCGCGTCGGCCTTGCCCCCATTCTCCTTGTCCAGGACCACGAGCTGGATGACGTTGGGCCCGAGCGGGATCGTCGCCTCCCAGGTGCCCCGCACCGGCATCGTGGTGACGGCCTGGCGATAGGGCATGTCGGTGCGCCGCAGGCGGAACGCCGCCTTGAGG
>JBOHSQ010000124.1:0-13612 GCA_050733295.1 Gemmatimonadales bacterium | reverse complement strand
GAGTTGGCATCGCCCCGGCCGCCGTCGAGCGCCTCGACCAATGCGCGGGCGTGCTCGCGGAGCGACTCGACCTGCCCGAGCCGCCGAGCCTCGGTCGCGAGCGCCTCTTCCTCCCCAGGAACCGGGCGCGCGGCGTCTATCTCCTGCACCACGTGGCGGAGGTAATCGGCGCGCCGGCGCACCGCATCGCGGCGGGCGACGAGGCCCACCTCTTCCTCTCTGAGCGCTTTCGCGGCGGCCCACGCCTCGGCCACGGCGCGGCGCTCCCCCCCGGCACCCGACCACGCGTCCAGGATGTCGCGCTGGGCATCGGGGCGGAGCAAGGAGAGGGTGTCGTGCTGTCCGTGGATGTCGAGCAGGCGCTCGCCCAGGTCGGCGACCACGGCGGCGCTGGTGGGGCTCCCGTTCACCCACGCCCGGGAACGGCCCTCGGCCGACACCTCGCGCCGGATGACGAGCCGATCCTCCTCCGCATCGAGGCCGTGCCCGGAGAGCAGGGTGCGCGCCGCGGCCGGGATGGACTCGAACGCGCCCTCGACGACGGCCCGGCGAGCGCCCGGGCGGACGGCGCCGGAGTCGGCGCGCGCACCGAGGAGGAGCGCCAGGGCATCGGCCAGGAGGGACTTGCCCGCGCCGGTCTCGCCGGTGAGCGCGGTCAGCCCGGACCCGAGCTTGAGCGTGACGTCGGCGATGGTTGCGAGATCGCGAACGCGCAGCTCGACGATCATCCCTGCTCCAGCCGGTCGGACAGGTCGCCCCAATGGAGCTTCCGCCGGAGGCGGGAGAAGTAGCCCTCGTCGCCCAGGCGGACGAGAAGGACCGGCTCCGCCGCGCGGCGCACCTCCACCCGGGCGCCGGGATCGAGGTGAGTCGCCACCTGCCCGTCCACCGACACCAGCAGGTCACCGTCGTGGGGCGCGAGAGCCACCACGGTCACGGTCCAGTGCATCGGCACGACGACTGGCCGCACGGCGAGGGTATGGGCGCAGATTGGCGTCACGACCATCGCCTCGACCCCGGGGACGATGATCGGCCCGCCCGCGCTCAACGAGTACGCGGTCGAACCGGTCGGCGTCGCAATGCAGAGGCCGTCGGCGCTGTAGGGCCCCACCGACTCGCCCTCGATGGCCACGTCGAGCCGCACCACGCGGGCGACCCCCGCCTTGTGCACCACTACGTCGTTGAGCGCCGGCGCGAGCCTTCTGGGCGCACCCTCGGGGGCGACGATCGTGGTCTCGAGCGCCTCGCGCCGCTCGAGCGAATAGTGGCCGGCGACGAATGCGTCAAGGGCGTGCCCGAGGGTGGCCGGGGACGCGGTGGTGAGGAAGCCGACGCGGCCGAGGTTCACGCCGAGGATGGGAATGCCGCGGGCCGAGGGATGGCGGGCCGCGCGGAGCAGGGTGCCGTCACCGCCGAACGCGAACAGCGCGTCGAGCGGCTGGGAATCGAGCCCGGGCACCTCGTGGCTGAACGCCGTGGCGAGCTCCGGCTCCACGGCGAGTGAAAGTCCGAGCCCCGGGGCCCGCATGGCCAGCTCCCGCAGCAGCGGGACCAGCCCCGGATAGCGCGAGTTCCCGATGACGCCGACCCTCATCGAGGCTCGAGGCTCTCCTCGCGATGCAGGGCCAGGATGCGCCGGGCGATGCCGGCGGCGGTGAGGCCGAACCACTCGAGCTGCTCCGCCCGGGGCGCCTGCTCGATGAGCCGGTCGGGAACGCCGAGGGCCACGACCCGGATGTCGGGCCGGGTAGTCTGCAGCCGGACGGCGAGGTGCGCCCCGAAGCCGTTGACGACGGTGCCCTCCTCCACCGTGACGAACACACCGTGGTCCTGGACGAGGATCTCGAGCATGGCCTCGTCCATCGGCTTGAGGAAGCGCGCGTTCACCACGGTGCAGTCGACGCCTTCGCGGGCGAGCTCCTCCGCCGCCGCGAGCGCCGGCACGACCATCGTACCGACCGCGAGAATCGCCACGCCCTGGCCTTCCCGCAGGCGCTCCCAGGTGCCGTAGGGCACCGCGGGTACCTCGGAGGCGGGCCGCGGCTCGGCGGGCGCCTTGTCACGGGGATACCGGGTGCAGAACGGACCGTCCCGGTGGGCGAGGGCGCAACGCAGGAGGCCGGTGAGCTCGTCGGCGTCGCGCGCCGCGGTGACCGTCATCCCGGGCACCGCCATCATGTACGCGATGTCGTAGAGTCCCATGTGGGTCTGGCCATCTTCGCCCACCAGGCCCGCGCGATCCATCGCGAAGATGACGGGGAGATGCTGCACCGCAACGTCGTGGATGATGTTGTCGTAGGCGCGCTGCAGGAACGTGCTGTAGATGGCGACCACCGGCTTGATGCCCTGGGTGGCGAGCCCGCCCGCGAAGGTGACGGCGTGGCCCTCGGCGATGCCTACGTCGAAGAAGCGGCCGGGCCACTGCTTCTGGAAGATGCTGGTCCCGCTGCCCGAGGGCATGGCCGCCGTGATCGCCACGAGCGCGGGGTCCTCGGCCGCCAGCGCGGTAATCGAGTCGCCGAAGGCCTGGGTCCAGGTGGGCGGGCCGCTCGGCTTCTTCCGGGGCTCGCCGGTCTCGGGATCGTAGGCCGCGAGCCCGTGCCACTTCTCCCGGTTCGACTCGGCGAGCGCAAAGCCCTTCCCCTTCTCCGTGATCACGTGGACCACGCGGGGGCCGCCGAGGCCGCGCACGTAGTGCAGAGTGTCGAGCAGCTTCTTCAGGTCGTGGCCATCCACCGGGCCGAAGTACCGGAAGCCCATCTCCTCGAAGAACATCCCGGGCGAGAACAGGTTCTTGGCGCTCTCCTCGAGATTCTTGGCGAACTCGACCACGCCCTGGCCGAACACGTCGCCCAGCCTGAGGGTGACGCCCTTCACCGCCTCGCGGAGCCGCTGGGCGCCGGGGTTCGCCACCATCGAGCCGAACAGCTTGCTGATGGCGCCGACGTTGGGCGAGATGGACATCCCGTTGTCGTTGACGACGAGGATGATGTCCCGGTCCGAGTGGCCGGCGTTGTTCATCCCCTCGTAGGACAGCCCGCAGGTCAGCGCGCCGTCCCCCACCACCGCCACCACCTCGTGGCTCTCGCCGTGCAGGTCGCGCGCGGTCGCCATCCCGAAGGCTGCGGACATCGCCGTGCCGGCGTGGCCGGCACCGAAGCGGTCGTGGTCGCTCTCGCTGCGCTTCAGGAATCCGGAAATGCCGCCGGTCTGCCGGAGCGTGTCGAAGCGCGGGTTGCGGCCGGTGAGAAGCTTCCAGGCATAGGCCTGGTGGCCCACGTCCCACACGATCCGGTCGCGCGGGGAGTCGAACTCGTAGAGCAGGGCGATGGCCAGCTCCACGCAGCCCAGGGACGCCCCGATGTGCCCGCCGGTCACCGAACACGCGGCAATGAGCCGCTCGCGCAGCTCGGTGGCGAGCTCCGGGAGCTGGTCGCGCGACAGCCGCTTCAGCTCGGCAGGAGAGTTGATCGTGTCGAGGAGGGGCATGCTCGAGGCCCGTGAAGTTGCCGGGTGCCCGGGATCAGGCACTTCGGCTGGCAATATACCCGGCCAGGTCGGCCAGTGCGCCGCCGTCCATCCCGGCGGCACGCAGGGAATCGCGCGCGGCGGCGGCGAGCCGCCACGCCTCCGCCCGCGCGCCATCGATGCCGAGGAGGGCCACGTAGGTGGACTTGGCGAGGGTCGCGTCGCGGCCCGCCGTCTTGCCGAGCTGGCCGCTCGTGCCGGTGGCATCGAGCACGTCGTCCGCGACCTGGAACGCGAGCCCCACGTCGGCCCCGAACGTCCGAAGTGCGGCGACCGTGGATTCAGGCGCCCGCGCCGCGAGCCCCCCGATGACGCAGGCGGCCTCTATCAGGGCGCCGGTCTTGGCCCGGTGGATCCGGCGGAGGGCCTCCAGGCTGGCTGGCCGGCCCTCGGCTTCCAGGTCGAGCCACTGCCCTCCCACCATGCCGCCGATGCCGCCGGCGGTGAAGAGGATGCGGGCGAGCTCCGAGGCGATTCCGGGCTCGAGATCGAGGTCCCCGGCCGCTTCGGAGAGGGCGAGCGCGGCCACGGGCACCAGGAGCCACCCGGTCCGGGTCGCCACCGACACGTCGAAGGCGCGATGCAGCGTGGCGCGCCCGCGCCGGAGGTCGTCGTCGTCCATGCTGGGGAGGTCGTCGTGCACCAGGGAGTAAGCGTGCACCACTTCCACCGCGGCCATCACCCCTCCCACGGCGGCCGAGCGGCCGCCTCCCGCCTCGTAGGCCGCGCGCACCAGTGCCGCGCGGACCCGCTTGCCCGGCGTCGCGAGCGCGTAGGCGATCGCCTCCGCCTCGATCCCGGGACGCCAGTCCTCGGCCCGGCGGGCGAGCGCCGCGAGACGGGCCTCGGTGTCGCGGCGCGCGTCGGCCAGCAGCGCCTCGACCCGCACCACGTCAGCCGTCCAGCCCGACCATGCGCAGGGTGCCGTCGGCCTGCTCCAGCACCTTCTTCACCTCGACCTCGGCAGCGCCGAGCCGCTCGCGGGCGGTGCGGAGCCGAGTGACACCCTCCTGGAAGAGCGCCAGGGCGGAGTCGAGGTCGAGGTCCGAGGATTCGAGCTGGCGGACGATGTCCTCCAGACGGCGGAGCTCGTCGGACAGCGTGGGGCGTTCGTCGGTCATTGGTCGGTGGCTTCGGCCCGCGCGGCAACCTCGCCGTCGGCCAGTCGGAGGCGGAAGGGGAGCCCGGGCATGAACTGCGCCGTGCGGCGGAGCACCTCGCCGTCCGCGCCCAGGGCGACGGCATAGCCACGATCCAGGACTCGCAGGGGCGAGAGCGCGTCGAGCGCGGTGGCAAGCCGGTCGGTCTGGCTGCGCCAGGCCTGCACGCGGCGAGTGAGCGCGCCCTCGAGCCGGTCGGCGCTCCGAGCCAGTCGCTCGCCGGCGAGCCGGGTGCGGGAAGCGAGCGAGCCGCCGAGGCGGGAGGCCAGCTGGGCGGCACGATGGCGCAGGGCCTCGCCGTCGGGCGCAAGGACCTCGGCCGCCGCGGACGGCGTGGGTGCTCGCACATCGGCCACCAGGTCGGTGAGCGAGACATCGGTCTCGTGGCCCACCGCGCTCACCGTGGGCACGCGCACCACGGCCAGCGCGCGGCAAACCACCTCGGCGTTGAAGGCGGCGAGATCCTCGCGCGAGCCGCCACCGCGGCCCACGATGCAGGCCTCGACTCCGGGGATGCGATCGACGAGCGCCAGGGCGCGGGCCAGTTCAGCGGGGGCCTCAGCGCCCTGTACCCGCGTCGGCAGCACGACCAGCTCGAGCGAGGGCCAGCGGCGGCGGACGACCGTGACGATGTCGTGCAATGCCACCCCATCGAGGCTGGTCACGACGGCCACACGCGTGGGGAACGCGGGCAGGGGCCGCTTGCGGGCCGGGTCGAGCAGGCCGTCGGCCTCGAGCGCACGCCGGACCCGCTCGAACTCGATTGCGGCGAGGCCCACGCCGTCAGTGGCGAGTAGCTCGGTGACGGTGAGCCGGAATTCGCCGCGCTCCTCCCAGACCGTGGGCCGGGAAAAGACGAACACCTCGGTGCCGACGGCGGGAGGCTTCCCCGCTCTCACGGCATTGGCGCGCCACATGACGCAGCGCACTTGGGCGTTCGCGTCGCGGAGGGTGAAGTACCAATGGCCGGATTGATAGGTCTTGAGCTCGTGCACCTCGCCCTTGACCCATGCTGCCGGGAGCGTGGCTTCGACCGCCGCACGCGCCGCCCGGGTGACCTCCGAGACAGTCAGCGCCCGGTCCACGCCCCGTGCACTCCGGCCTCGAGCGTCGCGGCCTGCAGCGTGTTGCGGAGGAGCATCGCGATGGTCATCGGTCCGACCCCACCCGGCACCGGGGTGATCCAACCGGCGACGTCACGCACCGCGTCGAAGGCGACGTCGCCCACGAGGCGGTAGCCGCGCGGTCTGGTGTCGTCGGTGAGCCGCGTGATCCCGACGTCGATGACCGCCGCGCCGGGCTTTACCATGTCCGCGGTAACGAGCTCGGGACGGCCGATGGCTACAACCAGAATGTCCGCCTGGCGGGTCATGGCCCTGAGGTTGTGGGTGCGGGAGTGGCAGGTGGTGACGGTGGCATTCCCGCCGGGGGCATCCTGAATGAGGAGACTCGCCATTGGGCGGCCGACGATGGTGGAGCGGCCCACGATCACGGCGTGGGCGCCGCGGGTCTCGATGCCGGAGCGGATCAGCATCTGCTGCACGCCGTAGGGCGTCGCGGGCCGGAAGCCAGTGGGGTCGCCGAGCAGGACCTTGCCCACGTTCACCGGATGAAACCCGTCCACATCCTTCCGCGGCTCCACCCGGAGGAGCACGCGCTCGGTGTTGATGTGCTTGGGGAGCGGGAGCTGGACGAGGAGGCCGTGCACCGACGGATCGGCGTTGAGCCGGTCGATGATGGCGAGCAGCTCGGCCTCGGGCGTGGCCTCGGGCAGGATGTGGGTGACGGAGTGCATGCCCGCCTCCTCGCACGCCTTGCCCTTGCTGCGGACGTAGACGTGGCTGGCGGGGTCGTCGCCCACGAGGACCACGGCAAGCCCCGGGATCAGCCCGTGGCGCCCCAGGGCCTGCACCTCCTCGGCCACCTCGGTCCGGATGAGCGCGCCGAGCGCCTTGCCGTCGATGAGGCGGCCGCTCATCGCGCGATCCCCACGGCGCGGGTCTCGCGGATGACCACCACCTTGATCTGGCCGGGGTACTGCAGCTCGCCCTCGATCCGGCGGGCGATCAGTTCGGAGAGCTCGAGCGCCCGGGCGTCATCCACCCGGTCGGGTGTCACGATCACGCGCACCTCCCTTCCTGCCTGGATGACGCTGGCCTTCTCGACGCCCGCGAACCCCTGAGCGATCTCCTCGAGCTTCACGAGCCGCTTCACGTAGGTCTCGAAGGCCTCGCGCCGCGCGCCGGGACGCGACCCGTTGATGGCATCAGCCGCCTGCACCAGCACCGACTCGGGGCTCTCATGCGGCACGTCGCCGTGGTGCGCATGAATGCAGTTCACCACCCGCTCGGCCTCGCCGTACTTCCGCGCCATCTCCACGCCCAGCTCGACGTGGGTGCCCTCATTCTCGTGGGTGAGGACCTTGCCCACGTCGTGGAGCAGCGCGCCGCGCCGGGCGAGGGCCACGTCGAGCCCGAGCTCGCCGGCCATCATCCCGGCGAGCCAGGCAACCTCCTTCGAGTGCTCGAGGATGTTCTGCCCGTAGGAGGTGCGGTAGCGCATCCGGCCCACCAGCTTCACCAGCTCGGCGTGGAGGCCGTGCACCCCGGTCTCGTAGGCCGCGCGCTCACCCAGCTCGACCAGTTCCTTGTCCAGCTCTCCGCGGACCTTGGCAACCAGCTCCTCGATGCGCCCCGGATGGATGCGGCCGTCGGCGATGAGGGACTCGAGGGCCCGGCGGGCCACCTCGCGGCGGATCGGGTCGAACGAGGAGACCACGACGGTGTCGGGCGTGTCGTCGATGATCACGTCGACGCCGGTGGCTGTCTCGAATGCCCGGATGTTCCGGCCTTCGCGGCCGATGATGCGGCCCTTCATCTCGTCGCTGGGGAGTGCGACCGACGCGACGGTGCTCTCGGCGGTGACCTCGGGGGCGATGCGCTGAATTGCGATGGCGACGATCCGCCGGGCCTCGCGCTCCGCCTCGCGCCGGGCGTGATCCCGGATCTCGCGGCCGAGCGCTGCCGCGGCGCCCCGGGCCTCGTCCTCGACCCGCTGCAGCAGCTCGCGCCGGGCTTCGTCCTGGGTGAGGCCTGCGGCGTGCTCGAGCGCCGCGCGCCGCTCGGCGACCATGCGTTCCGCCTCGTCGAGCCGGGCCGCGATGCTCCGATCGCGCTCCGCGAGCCGGAGCTCATCCTCCTCCAGGTGACTGGTGCGGCTCCGGAGCTCCTCTGACCGGCGCTCGTGGGCGTGCTCCTGCTCGTCCGCCCGGCGCTCTCGACGCTCCCACTCCTCGCGGCGCCGCTGGTGCTCCTGGTCGAGCGCCTCCCGCAGCCGCAGCGCCTCCTCGCGCGAGGCGACGGCCGCCTCGGTGCGGATCGACTCGGCGGCACGGCGCCCCTCCTCCGCCACGCGGCCGGCCTCTGCCTGGGCGCGCACGAGCACCTCCCCCGCCTCGCGGCGGCGGCGATTCCCGATGATCGCGAACACTGCAAGGGCACCGGCCAGGCCGACGCCGAGCCCCCCGAGGGCGGGGAGCAGGAAGGACTCGAACATTCACTCTATCTCCAGCGCGGCGGGGGCGCCGCGCGCAGGTCAATCGCTTCCCGACTCCCCTCGCCCGCGGCGGCCCCGGCGCGCCGGCGGGAGGTGTCGCGCCACGAGGTCGGACAGGGCTTCGAGCCGCCCTGCCTGGTCGGCGTCACCGCGGCGGGCCCGGAAGAGCTCGTCGGCGACAGCCAAGCCGGCGAGGATCGCCGCCTTGTGCGGCTCGAGCGCCGGTGCCGCGGCCCGGACCTGGCGCAGCGACGCGTCGTAGTACGCCGCGACCTCGCGAGTGTATTCGGGCGGGAGCTCGGAGCGCACGGTGTACTCCTCGCCACCGATGATCACGCGCACCGCCTCACGGGGGGCCGTCATGCCGCACCCTCCGCCGCACGGCCGATCATCGCGAAGCGCTGGCCGAGGGCACGCACACGCGTCCTCACCGTTTCCAGGCGATCGCGCAGCTCGGCGTTTTCCGACTCGAGCTCGGCGAGGCGCGACCGGGCCTGGGCGAGCTCGGGGCCGGCCAGGACGCCGCCCTGCACCCGCGCCCGCTGCAGCTCGGACTCGGCGGCCAGGCACCGGCGGCGCCACCCCGCCAGCTCCTCCGTCAGCGCGGTGACCAGGGTTTCGAGCTCGGCGAGGAGCTCCTCGTCAGGACGTTCGTAGCTCGACATCCGGATTCCCCTCCTTCACCGCGGCGAGCGCGCGCGCCACCGCGGCATCGACCTCGGCGTCCCGGAGGGTGCGGTCGTCAGCGCGGAAGCGCAGCCGGAACGCCACGCTTCGGGCACCCTCCGCGAGCCCGGGGCCGCGGTATTCGTCGATCACCTCGATCGCCTCGAGGAGCCGGCCCGCGCCGGCCCGCAACGCGGCCACCACGTCCGCGGCCGCAACACCGGGCGGCAGCACCAGGGCCAGGTCGCGCTCGACGGCGGGAGTGACCGGAAGTCGCCGGTAGGAGACCGGCTCGCGGGGCGCCGGATCGATGGCAACCTCGAAGCCGTAGACCGGGGCGGCCCACGGCGGCCGATCGACCGGGAGGACGCCGGCCCACCCGGCGACGCTGCCGTCGGGCCGGACCGCCTCCCAGCGGCCCCCGGCGCCGGCTGCAACTTGTACAGCGGCGCGAGGTTGCGCCAGAGCGACCGCCGCCTCGAAGAGGCCGCGGATATCCCAGAGATCACACTCGGGCGCGCCGCTGGACGCGTTCCAGTGCAGCGGTTCCCGGAGCCCGGTGATCACCCCGGCCACGTGACGCTCCTCGCCCGGCCGCGGCCCCGACGCAGCGATGAACGCCGTGCCCACCTCGAAGAGGCGGACGTTGCGCACGTGGGCGGCCCAGTTGTGCTCCACCGCCCGCGCGAGTCCGGGCAGGAGCGCGCGCCGCAGCGCACCGTGATCGGCGGAGAGCGGGTTCACCACCCGGACGTCGCCGTCGTCGGCGGGCACGAAGGCGAGGAGGCGGGCCTCATGAAGGCCAAGCGCGGCCACCCCGGTGCGGATCCGGTCGTCGGCCTGGTCGCGCGGGTCATCGACACGGCCGCCCACGCGGAAGGGTCGCAGCTCGTCGGGGAACGCGCCGTAGCCGTGCAGGCGGGCGACCTCCTCGACCAGGTCGATCTCGGCCTGCAGGTCTGGCCGCCAACCCGGCACGTCCACCGCCATCCGCCCGTCGTCGGGCTTGGAGACGACGGTACACCCGAGACGGGTGAGGTACTGCTCGATCTTCGCCCAGGGCACCTCGGTGCCGAGCACCTGCGCCACGCGCGACGGCCGGAGGAAGATGCGGGGCGGAAACGCCTGCTGGGGCCACAGGTCCACGATCTCGCCCCGCACCTCGCCGCCTGCGGTCGCGAGGATCAGCTCGACACAGCGGCGCACCGCCTCGGCGCCGTTCATCGGGTCCACGCCGCGCTCGAAGCGGTGGCTGGCCTCGGTGGACAGCCCGAGGGCGTCGCGGGTGCGCCGGATGCGGGACGGCAGCCACCAGGCGCACTCTAGGAAGAGGTCGGTGGTGGCCTCGGTCACCTCCGAGTCGTGTCCGCCGATGACACCCCCGACAGCCTGGGCCCGCCCTGCGTCGGCCACGACGGTGACTTCCGCGTCGAGCGTGCGCGCCTGGCCATCGAGCGTCACCAGCGGCTCGCCTGCGCGTGCGCGGCGCACCACCAGCGCGGGACCCTCGAGCCTGGCCAGGTCGAACGCGTGCATCGGGCGGTTGAGCTCGAGCATGACCCAGTTGGTGGCGTCGACGACGTTGTTGATGCTGCGCTGCCCCACCGCGTCGAGCCGCTGGCGAAGCCATGCCGGCGAGGGTCCGATCTTCACGCCGCGGACCACCGCGGCAGTGAAGCGGGCGCAGGTGGCGGTGTCCTCGATGGTCACGCGCACGCCGTCCATCTCGGCGCTCGCACCTTCGCGACGCGGGCTCGCGAGTCCCGAGTCCGGCGCGCCCGGCAGCTCGGGGAGCCGGAGGGCGAGGCCGTCGGCGACGGCCAGCTCGCGGGCGATTCCCTTGTGGCACAGCAGGTCGGGCCGGTTGGGCGCCACGTCCACGACGAGGCGGTCGTCGTCGACGGGGATCACGTCGGTGAGCGGCGTGCCGGGCTGGGCGTCGGTGTCGAGCTGCAGGATGCCCTCGGAGTCCTCACCCAGCCCCAGCTCGCGCGCGGAGCAGAGCATCCCCTCGCTGTACTCGCCCCGGATCTTCCGGCGCTCGAGGGTGATGCCACCGGGCAGGGTCACGCCCACCCGGGCGAAGGGGTACTTCACGCCCGCGGTCACGTTCGCCGCGCCGCAGACCACGTGGCGCCGCTCCGGGCCGCCGTCGTTGACCCGGCACAGCCGCAGCCGGTCGGCATTGGGGTGGCGCCGCACCTCTTCGACCAGCCCGACCACGACGTGGCGCAGCTCCGCTCCCACCGGCTCGACGGCGTCGACCGGTGCACCGAGCATGGCGAGGCGCTCGACCAGCCCGGCCGTTTCGAGCGGCCGGCGGAGGAACTCCTCGAGCCAGCGGCGGGAGACATTCATGCGAACTGGCCCAGGAACCGCATGTCGCCCTCGTAGAGCAGGCGGATGTCGGGGAGGCCGAACCGGTTCATGGCGATGCGCTCGGGGCCCATCCCGAAGGCGAAGCCGGTATAGCGCTCCGAGTCCACGCTGCAGTTCTCCAGCACCTTCGGGTGCACCATGCCGCAGCCGAGGATCTCCATCCACCCGGTCTGTTTGCAGGCGGGACAGCCGGACCCGCCGCAGATCCGGCAGGCGACGTCCATTTCCGCCGAGGGCTCGGTGAACGGGAAGAACGAAGGCCGGAAGCGGACCCGGGTGTCCGGGCCGAAGAACGCGCGGGCAAAGTGCGCCAGCGTGGCCTTCAGGTCGACGAAGCTGATGCCCTCGTCCACCGCCAGCCCTTCGATCTGGGTGAACATCGGCGCGTGGGAGGGGTCGAACGGGTCCTTGCGGTACACGGTCCCCGGCATGATCACGCGCACCGGCGGCGGCGTGTCCCGGAGCACCCGGATCTGCACCGGCGACGTATGGGTGCGGAGCAGCATGCGCCCTTCCTCGCCGGCGTGGCCGTCGAGGTAGAGGGTATCGTGCATGTCCATCGCCGGGTGGTCGGGCGGGAAGTTCAGGGCCAGGAAGTTGAGCCACTCGCTCTCGGCCTCGGGCCCGGTGGCGCGCACGAAGCCGAGCCGCGCGAAGATCGCGGTGATCTCGTCGACGACCTGGGTGACGGGATGGCGGGCGCCGGTCCAGCGCCGCAGGCCCGGCATGGTGAGGTCCACGCCGCCCTGGGTCCGGGCGGCCTCGGCCCGGGCCAGCTCCGCCCGGCGGGCGGCGATGGCCTCGGTGAAGGCGTCGCGGAGCCGGTTGGCCTCGGCGCCGACCGCCTTCCGGTCCTCGAGGGGAAGCGTGGCCAGGGACTTTAGCAGCGCGGTCAGCTCGCCGCTCTTCCGGCCGAGCACCGCCACGTGCTCCGCCTCGAGGGCGGGAGCATCGAGGCGGGGCACGGCGGCCAGGCGCTCGGCAAGCCGCTCGAGCGCGGGATGCATCGAGGCTACTTCGCGGCCTTGGCCATCTCCGCCACGCGCGCGAACGCCTCGGCGTCGCGCACCGCGAGATCGGCGAGCACCTTGCGGTTGATCTCCACCCCGGCACGGTGCAGGCCGTCCATCATCCGGCTGTAGGACAGCCCGTGGAGGCGTGCGGCCGCGTTGATGCGGGTGATCCAGAGCCGGCGGAAGTCACCCTTCTTCTTGCGCCGGTCGCGGTAGGCGTAGGCCATTCCGCGCTCGACATTCTCCTTGGCCGCCTTGTACAGCTTGCTGCGCGACTGAAAGCCGCCCTTGGCGGCCTTCATGATCTTCTTCTTCCGGGCGTGGTGGGCGACGCCGCTCTTGACGCGAGGCATGGTGACTCTCCCTTACGCCTGAAGCAGGCGGCTCACCCGCGGGAAGTCGGCCGAGGCCACCAGGGCCCCCTTCTTGAGCCGGTTCTTCCGCTTCCGGGTCTTCTTCGTGAGGATGTGGCTGTGGTTCGCGTGGAAGCGCTTGAGCTTCCCCGACCCGGTCCTGGAGAAGCGCTTCGTCGCGGCACGCTTCGTCTTCATCTTCGGCATTGTGCGCTTCCCCCTTACTTCGGCGCGATGATCATCGTCATGTTGCGGCCCTCGAGCTTGGGCTCGAACTCGATCTTGCCCACGTCGGCGAGGATCCCCGCCACCCGGTCGAGCACGGCGCGCCCGAGCTCCGGGTGGGCGAGCTGCCGGCCGCGGTACATCATGGTGACCTTGACCTTGTTCCCCTCCAGCAGGAACTCCCGCGCGTGGCGGGTCTTGAACTCGAAGTCGTGGTCGTCGATGCCCGGCCGGAACTTCACTTCCTTGAGGAGGATGACGTGCTGCTTCTTCTTCGCGGCACGGGCGGCCTTGGCCTCCTCGAACTTGTACTTGCCGTAGTCCATGATCTTGACCACGGGGGGGCGGGCCATCGGCGCAACCTCAACCAGGTCGAGCCCCCGCTCCTGGGCCGCGGCAAGCGCCTCCTCGATGGGCAGCACGCCCAACTGCTCGCCTTCGGCCGTCACCACACGCACCGGACTGATCCGGATCTGTCGATTCACCCGGGTACGCTTCTCTCGATCCGTGCTCAGGCGGCACTCTCCTGCTCAGGGGACAACAGAAAACGGACACCCGCACGCACCGGATGTCCGCCAGCGGCCAGCGGCGCCTGCCGCGAGCCGATCCTGGAGACCCTGGTGCGCCGGCCTCGGGCCGGGCTGGGGGTGGGGGACTGTCTCGTCCCCACTTGCACGAGGCGCAAACCTAGCGGGATTCCCCGGGGCCGGTCAACCGGAGGCCCTGGCGGGCG
>JBOHSQ010000123.1:0-3052 GCA_050733295.1 Gemmatimonadales bacterium | reverse complement strand
GTGGTGTCCCGCGGGGGGCGCGGCTGGGCCGGCTCGAGGTGGACGCCGTCGGCGCGCCCCACCACGTCCACGCGATCGACCGCATCGTCGGCCCTGAACGTCACGACGATGCGATCGCCGCGGGCGTAGTCGATCGAGGGCGGGGCGCCGGGCCTGGCCGCATCGTGGATCTGGTAGTACGACCGGGCCTGGCCCCGGGCCTCCACGACGCGAAGGGCGGTCCGGCTGCTGTCGTCGGTGGCCGGCTCGAACCGGGCCGTCACCGTGTCTCCCTCGAGCCAGTTCTTCTCGCCGGTGAGGCTGTCCGCGACCGACTCGACGTAGGCGCGCCCGAAGCCGCGCAGCTCCCGGAGCCGCTGGCCCGGCGTATCGACGGCAAGCGAGTCGGCCCGGATCACGTAATCGGCGGACACCGCCTCGGGCCGGGAGGTGTCGCCCCAGGCGAGGGTCTGCACCACGGTGTCGCGCTCGATGTCGAGCCCGATGGTGTCGGCCACGAGGTTCACGTCCCGGGTCTCCGCTTGCCCCTTCCCCTTCGCCGTGACGAACTCGAGCCGGCGATCGCGCAGCAGCAGGTCGATGCGCGTCCCCCGCAGCTCGAAAGGATCCTTGCCCATTCCGCGGACCACCGGGGAGCCGCCCACCAACGTGCCGTTGTTCCCGGTGCCGGTATCCATCCGGATGGAGTCGGCGGACGCCGCGAAGTCGCTGCGGGTCACCTGCGACGTCCCGCCCATCCAGACCTTGTCGTCGCCAAGGAAGCGCACCCGGTCGGCGACGATGCGGAAGGGCTCCTCGGACGGATTGCGTGACCGGTAGGTGATGGTCGGCCGCCCGGTCGCATACACCTCCGCCTCCGGGCGACCGGGCAGGGCGCGCAAGTAGTCCATGGTCGGCCCGGTGAGCTCCGACCCGGTAACCAGGTTGCGGGTGCGCACGTTGCCTCGCGCTTCCCAGCGCTCGCCCTGCTTGAAGTAGGTGCCGCGGTCGGCGTCCATTGCCACGGTGGAGTCGCGGTAGCGGACCTCGCGGAGGAAATATGCCACCTCGCCGCCGTTGATGGCGGCCACGCTGTCGCTCTCCATCGTCACCGGGGTGCCGACACACCGGAGGCGCACGTAGCCACCTGCGTAATAGTTCGTCCCGCTCGACGTCTGCTCGGTGACGCCCTGGCGGCCGACCGTGTCCACCGCGAAGAGGCAGCGGCGATCCTGCCCCCGGGCGGCCACCGGCAGCGTTGCGACCAGCATCGCCGCGACCAGGAGGACCCTCACGGCTCCTGCCCCGGGAGGAGCACATCTCCGCCGTCGCGCTGCTCGCCGGTGGGCTGCTCGACCCGGATGCTGGTGAACTCGGGGTCGGACCGGAAGCCGTTCCCGCGAAGGACCCCGTCGGGGCGCTCGAAGACGAACGGCCGATCGGTCGTGACTTCGTTCCCCTCCTGGTCGAACCGGAGTACCTCGGCCGATAGCCGGCGACCATCGGTGAACACCACGCGCACGTCCTCCCGCGCCTCCATCCGCCGCTGCTGGGGCCAGTAGGTTCCCTGCCGCGCGGTCAGGGTGGCGGTTGCGTTGCCCTTGGGGTCGAAGAATTCCACCGTGAGGGTGCGGAACTCGATGACCTGCGACGACTCGTAGAGGTAGGCCGTGTCCGCGAGCACGCGGTTCTTGCGGCGGCCGGCGTCCTCCACCAGCGTCTCCATCCCGTACATCGTCTGGTCGGCCGTGTCCGTGGCCACCAACACCTGCTCCGGGCGGGTGCCGCCGTCGTTGCAGGCTCCCACGAGGACGGCGGCGGCGAGGACGAAGACGGGCAGGCGCATCACACCACCCCCGCCCGCATCAGGTCGTGCAGGTGCACCACGCCGACCACCTGCCGGCCGCCGTCGATCACCGGCATTGCCATGATGCCCCGGCGCTCCATGCGCCCCAGCGCTGCGGCGCCGAGTTCGTCCGGCTCCGCGGCCATCGGCTCGCGGGTCATGACCTCCCCGACCCGGAGGTCGAGGAATGCGGGCCCGCGCTCGGCGAGCCGTGAGAGGTCGCCGGCGGTGATCACCCCGGCCAGGCGGCCCCGTTCCGCGATCGTGGCCAGCCCCCGATGGTGCGCCAGCGCGATGACTGCGTCGCGCATCGTGGCGCCGGGCTCGAGCAGGCCTCCTGGCGGGAGCATCACATCGCTCACCCGGAGCAGCAGTTGGCGGCCGAGGCTCCCGCCCGGGTGCAGGGCCGCGAAGTCCTCCCGGCGGAATCCCTTGAGCTCGAGCAGGGCGACCGCGAGCGCGTCACCCAGGGCCAGCGCGACCGTCGTCGAGGTCGTCGGGGCGAGGTCGTGGGGACAGGCCTCCTCACGCACGCCGGCGTCGAGCGCCACGGTGGCGTGGCGCGCGAGGGCGGAGGCGAGGTTGCCGGTGATCGCGACCACCGGCACCTGCATCCGCTTGAGCGCCGCCAGCAGGCCTGCCAGCTCCTCGGTCTCGCCGCTCTTGCTGAGCAGGACGGCAACGTCTTCGGCCCCGACCAGGCCGAGATCACCGTGCAGGCTCTCGACCGGGTGGAGGTAGCTCGCCGGCGTGCCGGTGGAGGTCAGGGTCGCGGCGATCTTTCGTGCGACGATTCCCGACTTCCCCACCCCCGAGACGATGACCCGCCCCCGCGCCGCCGCGAGCAGGAGCACCGCATCCACGAACGGCTCGCCCAGCCGCTCGCCGAGCCGTGCGGTTTCCCGGGCCTCGAGGTCCACGACCCTTTGCCCGGTGGCGAGAACCGCAGCGCGGTCAGGCTGGAGCGCCATCGCGTTCCTCGATGTACCGGCGCACCCCGGTCTCCCACTCGCCCCGGGCCGTCATCAGCGCCTCGATGACCTCGCGGACCGCCCCGTGCCCGCCGGGCCGGGTCGTGGTCCACACGGCGGCATCGCGCACTTCCTGTACCGCGTTGGCGACGGCGATCGGCAGGCCCACGCGGCGGAGCACCGGCAGGTCGGCCAGGTCGTCGCCCACGAACGCGACTTCCTCCCACCCGAGGCCCTTGCGGGCGAGCAGGTCGCC
>JBOHSQ010000122.1:0-3891 GCA_050733295.1 Gemmatimonadales bacterium | reverse complement strand
GCGCGCGCCCGTGCGGCCCGAGCGACCGCCACCCGTCGAGCGCGGTGCGCGACGCCCGCACCGCCAGGTCCACGTCCGCGGCCGAGCCCTGGGCCACCCACGCGAGCAGCGACGTGGTGGCCGGGTTGGCGCTCGCGAAGGTCTCGGTCGCCTCGCGCCACTCCCCACCGATGAAGTGCCCGAACCGGCTTCCGTGGCGCGCCAGCCAGTCGAGCGCGGGCTGGGGCGATTCCGGCGCGGGGCCGTAGTCCAGGGTCTGGAAGACTTCGCCGATGGTCGTCACCGCTTACCCCATGGGGTGCCGGTAGGCCGCGGAGTAGCGCCCCGTGGCGTGGTGCTCGAGCTGCCGCTCGATGTCGGTGAGCAGCGTGCTGGCCCCGAACCGGAAGAGGTGTGGCCGGAGCCACGGCTCCCCCAGCTCCTCCTTCATCATGGCCATCCAGAGCAGCGCGTCCTTCGCCGCACGGATACCGCCGGCGGGCTTGAACCCGACGATGTGCCCGGTCCGCTCCGCGTAGGCGCGGATGGCGCGGGCCATCACCAGCCCGACCGGCAGGGTGGCGTTCACGCTCTCCTTGCCGGTGGACGTCTTGATGAAGTCGGCGCCCGCCATCATCGCCACCAGGCTCGCGCGATAGACCTGCCGCAGCGTGCCCAGCTCGCCGGTCCCCAGGATGACCTTGAGGTGCGCGTCGCCGCAGGCCTCGCGGAAGGCCTGCACCTCCTCGTACAGCGCCTGCCAGTTGCCGGTGAGCGCGTGCGCCCGGGTGATCACGATGTCGATCTCGTCCGCCCCGGCCTCCACCGACGCCTTCACCTCGGCCAGGCGCTGCGGCAGCGGCGAGAGTCCCGCCGGGAATCCGGTCGACACCGCGGCCACCGGGATGCCCGATCCCGCAAGCGCTTCCTTCGCGGTCTCCACGAACACATGGTAGACGCACACCGCCGCCACCCGGATCGGCAGCGACTCGGCGCCGAGCGCCTCGAGCAGGTCGCGGCGCACCGGCTGGCGCGCCTTGGCGCAGAGCCGCCGCACCCGGCCGGGCGTGTCGTCGCCCTGCAGCGTGGTGAGGTCCATGAGGGTGATGGCGCGCAGCAGCCACGCCGCCTGCCACTGCTTCTTCACCGTTCGCCGGCCGGCGAGGGTCGCGGCGCGGCGCTCCACCGCACTGCGGTTCACCCGCGTGTCCCGGACCCAGTCGAGCGTGAGCGGCGTGCCGGGATTGTGGTTGGTGGCCGCGGGAGGGGCCGTGCGCGTGGGCGCCTTGGCGGGCGGCGTGGGCGGGGCCGGTGGGGCCGGCGGCGCGGGCGGCGGAGTCCGGGTCCGGCCGGTCCGGGACGAGTCGTGCACGCCTGGAGTCATGCGAGGCTCCTCATCCGTAGACGTGCCGGAGGATGGCGGCGCGATGCCGCGCGACCAGCTCGCGGTCCCGCATGAACGGGATCAGCAGCGCGCCCGCAGCGAACCCGCCCACGTGCGCCCAGAAGGCCGTCCCGCCGCCCTCGTCGCCGATCGCCGCCCACCCGCCGAGGAGCTGAAGCAGGAACCAGTAGCCGAGCATCATCCACGCCGGCAACGAGAAGCGGCCGACGAAGACGATGAGGATGTAGATGAGGTGCACCCGCACCTGCGGGTACAGAAGGACGTACGCGCCCATCACTCCGCTGATTGCCCCCGACGCCCCCACCATGGGAATCCGGCTCGACGGCTCGAGGAATACCTGCAGAGCGGCGGCCGCCAGACCACAGATGAGGTAGAAGACGATGAAGCGGATCCGCCCCATCGAGTCCTCGACGTTGTTCCCGAAGACCCACAGGAACCACATGTTCCCGATCAGATGCATCCAGCCGCCGTGCAGGAACATCGACGTGAGCGCGGTGAGCCAGGTGCCGTCGAGGCTGAGCAGGCAGGTGGCGCCGGGCGCGAGCTGGATCAACTCGCCCGGCCGGACGCGCCCGAGGATCTCCGCAGGGACGAGCCCCAGCCGGCAGATGGACCCGCCGATCAGCGGCTCGCTGCCGAACCCCTGCACGTAGCCCCAGACCGCCACGTTCGCGGCGATCAGCACAAGCGTGACGACGGGGGTGCGGAGGGTCGGGTTGTCGTCGCGGTAGGGGAACATTGAGTGAAATATGCCCCCCGCCGCCGGGGCGTCCAGCGACGCCGCACGCGACCGGAATCAGGCGGCGGGCCCGAGAGCAACGGCTCCTGGAACCCTCGCGGTGGCGCGGGGTCCCGGGAGCCGGGAACTGCGGGGAGGCCGTGCTCAGAACTTGATGATCAGGCCGCCCGAGGCCAGGCCCTGCGCCACGGTGTTCGTGCCCTGCACCACGAAGCAGCCGTAGAAGTCGCACCAGTAGCCGTAGTCGTCGCTCGGGATCCAGGACCACATGCCGCGGATCTCGCCCCGCAGCCCGAACCGCTGGTCGGCCCCGAAGAGGGCCTTGAACCCGCCGTTCAGGCCCAGGGAGAACTCTTCCCGGTTCTCGCGGTCCTCCCCGTTCACCGACGGGTCGAAAATCACCATCCCGAGCGTCCCGCCGATGTAGGGCCGGAAGGCCTGCTGGTACGCGCCGAATTCGCGGTGCCCGCCGATGTACAGGTAGTTGGTCGAGAGGTCGATGTCGGTGTTGGGCGGCGCGAGCGGGGAGGTGAAGTCGATCTCGGAGTCCTGCCTGATGTAGGTCAGGTCGATGAACGCGCCCCGCCCCATGTTGAACGAGAGCGTGCCACCGTAGCCGATGTCATCCTTGACCTCGAGGTCGCCCACGTCGAGCTCGTAGGCCCCGCCGAACATCCAGCCCACGAAGGGAACCAGCTCGACCCGCCCCTGCTGTGCGTGGGCCGAGCCGGGCAGCAGCACCGCGAGGGCGAGGACAGGCGCCAGCAGCGAATGTCGCATGGGGGAACCTCGAATGGGGGTGACCGGCGCCGGACGGCTGGCGCGACAATGGGTTGCCGCCAAATCTGGTGCCGTAAGGCTCTGGCGGGAAGGACGCTCGGACGGCATACTCAGACACCCTCTACGCACAACTCCTCCCCCGGGATCCATTGAGCGACCCTCGCACTCGGCTTTCCGCCGCCCTGGTCGGCCGTTACGAGCTGGCCCGGGAGCTGGGCCACGGAGGCATGGCGACCGTCTGGCTGGCGCACGACCTGCGTCACGGCCGGCAGGTAGCCCTGAAGGTCCTGCGCCCCGAATTGGGCGCGGTGATCGGCGCCGACCGATTCCTGGCCGAGATCCGTACCACCGCCCACCTCCAGCACCCGCATATCCTCCCGCTCTTCGACTCGGGCGAGGCGGACGGGCTGCTGTTCTACGTGATGCCGCTGATCGAGGGAGAGTCGCTTCGCGACCGGCTCGACCGCGAGACCCAGCTGCCGGTGGACGTTGCGGTGCGCCTGGCCTCGGAGGTGGCGTCCGCGCTCGATTACGCCCACCGCCACGGTGTGATCCACAGGGACATCAAGCCCGAGAACGTCCTGCTCCATGACGGCCGCGCCCTGGTGGCCGACTTCGGCATCGCCCTGGCCGCGAGCCGGGCCGGCGGCTCCCGCATGACCGAGACCGGGATGTCGCTGGGCACCCCGCACTACATGAGTCCCGAGCAGGCCATGGGCGAGCGCGAGCTCGACGCGCGGAGCGACGTCTACTCGCTCGGCGCCATGGCCTACGAGATGCTCGCCGGCGAGCCGCCCTACACCGGCGCCACCGCACAGGCCATCGTCGCGAAGGTCATCACCGAGAAGCCGGCGCCGCTCACCACCCGGCGCGACACCGTGCCGCCGCACGTGGCCGCGGCGATCCATCGCGCGCTCGCGAAGCTCCCGGCCGACCGGTTCGGATCGGCCGCCGCGTTCGCCGAAGCGCTCAACCGGCCGGGCACGGT
>JBOHSQ010000121.1:0-2954 GCA_050733295.1 Gemmatimonadales bacterium | reverse complement strand
CCCCGGAAGAGGCTCGCGGCAGCGGGCTCGCGCAGCCAGCCGGCTGCGATCAGGGACGTCGCGGGCGTTTCGATGCGGACCTGCGGTCCGGTCCACGAGCCCGTGACCGACGACCACCCGTAGGTGGCGCTCTCATCGGTGTGCACCATCAGGATCCCGGCGGCGCCCTGTCGCGCCGCTTCCTCGATCTTGTAGGTCCAGCGCCCGTAGTACGTCAGTGCCTTGCCCTTGAAGAGCGTCGAATCACGCAGGCCGGGATCGTTGACCAGGACGATCACCGTCTTGCCCTTCACGTCGAGCCCGGCGTAGTCGTTCCATCCCGCCTCGGGGGCGACGATCCCGTAGCCAGCGAACACGAGCCCGCCCGACAGCTCGACACTCGGCTCGATCCGCATCGACCAGAGCACGTAGTCCTCGCGCCAGGTGAGCGCTGTCCCGTTGACGGTCAGCTCCGGCGCCGGCGTGAGCGTGATGATCGGGACGCGGTGGTAGTAGCCGCCCGAGTCGCCGGCCGGCTCGAGGCCGAGCCGGGCAAAGGAAGCCGCGATGTATGCCGCGGCGAGCTCGCCGCCACGCGTACCCGGCCGCCGGCCTTCCAGTAGGTCGCTCGCGAGGTACCGGATGTGGGCCTCGATGGCGGACCCGCGCACGGCGTCCACGACTGCCACCGGGTTACCGGACTGGGCCTCGAGCGGCGCGGCGGCTATTGCGGTCGCGAACGTGATGGTGGCGGCAACTTCGCGGGAGATCATCGGACGTCCTGAAGGCAGCGTGATGAGCGGGTGGCGTGGCGCGCGAGAAACGTCTCGATCGCCTCCGTCACGGCTTCCGGGTGGGCCACCTGTGGCCGGTGGAGGGTCCGGGGGAAGGTAATCAGCTCCGCGCAGGGGATCTGCCGCGCGAGCCGCACGCCGACTGCCAGCGGGACGATGTGATCCAGTTCTCCCCACAGCAGCAGCACCGGTTGCCGCAACTCCGGGAAGCGCGGTCGCAGCGCGGCAAAGTCGAACTCCGAGAGGGTGCGGGTAGCGGCACTGCGGTAGGCTTTGTCGGCGAATGGATCGTAGGAGGCCAGGGCTCCGTCGTCCAGCCATGCCGGGGCATGTACCGGGATTGCCCACGCCCGCGCCGCTTCCCACCAGCCCACGGCGCTGGCCTCGCGAGGTGTGACGCTGTCAACCAGTCCGCCGAGCCCCACCGAATCGCCCGCCGGGGCGATCAACACGGCGGCCACGATCCGGTCCGGCCGTTCCAGCGCCAGCGCGGCGGCCAATGCACCGCCCATCGAATGCCCGACCACGACAATCGGGCCGCGGGTCTCATGATCAACCAGGGAGGTGAGGCGAGCCAGCTGGGTGGGAAGGTCGTAGGGCGCATCGGGCTTGTCGGCCAGGCCGAAGCCGGGCAGGTCCACGGCCAGCACGGCGTGGCGGCGGGACACCTGGTCGAGCACCGCCTGCCAGGTCACCAGTGATTCGCCGTAACCGTGGAGGAACAGCAGGATCGTGTCGCCGGTGCCGGCACGCACCGCGCGGGTGGTGACGTCGCCGGCGGTGAGGCGGACCGCCAGGTGACGCACCGGCGGCGCGGGTGCGTCGAACCGCAGGAGGAGTGGAACCAGCAACAGGCCGCGGAACGCGGCCCGGGTTACTCGCCGGCGGCGGTCGCCGCTGCCGCCTCCCGTTCCGGGCGAAAGATCGCCGGATGGTACACGCTGCGGGGATTCCATAGCACCCAGCCGGTCAGGCCAAGGTCGTTCGTGGCCCGGATCTGGGCCCGGACGTGCTCGGGGCCATATCGCGGGGGGCCGAGCGTGAACGCCTGGAGGTAGGGGCGGATCGCGGCGGGATCCTCAACCTTGGCGGAGCGCCGGATGCCGTCCTCGAGGGCGCGCTTCACCACCTCGTAAGGCGCCGCGTTCGGCGAGGTGAACCCGTACATCCCACGGTAATAATGGCTGGGGTACACCATCGGGAGCACCACGTCGGACAGCCCGACCAGGTCCTCCCACACCTGGCCGATGCCCAGGTCCGCCTCGGCGACCGTCGTCATCCCGAAGACGTCGAGCGTGAAGGGGACGCCCAGCGGCGCAAGGCGATCGCGCATGAGCCCGATGTTCCGGCGCACGCCATCGCGCGAGGACTCGCCCGCCTTGCGGCCGGGGAACCTGGCCCGCGCCATCCGGTGCTTCGGCTCGTCGGGGAAACGGACGTAGTCGTACTGCAGTTCGGCGAACCCCATCCGGACCGCTTCCGCGCCCAGGTCCGCGGCGTAGATCCACACCGAGTCCCGGAACGCGTCGACCCACGCCCGGCCCTGCCGGTCGTGCCAGGCGCCGCCGGCGGAGTCGCGGATCGACCAGCTGGTGCGCTTGGCCGCCAGCAGCGGGTCCTTCGCCACCACGATGCGCGCGATGGGGAAGATCCCCTTCTCGTGCAGCAGCGCGAGCCGCGCCCGGGCATCGCTCGCCCTGATCTGCGAGTTGGCCCCAATCGCCACGGCGACCGGCACTTCCGACCGGTAGGTGAGGTAGCCGGTGTCGTCCTTCACGTCGATCACGAAGGCATTGATCTCCGTCGTGTCGGCAAGCCGGACGAGGTCATAGAACCGCTTGCTTCCGAAGACCCACGCCGTCAGGTAGAGCGCCTTGACCTCGGCGGGCGCCTTCACCAGCGGGGGAGCAGGCGGCACGACTGCCGAGTCGGCGGCGCGCGCCACCACCGGGGATGCCGGCGGGCCGAGCTCGTCGCCCCACACGGTCGAATCCTGTGCCGCCGCCGAGCCGGGAAGACTGAGGAGCCCTGCCACCAGCGCGAATCGAAGACGGTGCATCAATCCCCCTGCAACAGTACGATGACGACCCGAGGGTCTTCCTGTCCGGCGAAGCCGATGGTGCGGATCCGGCCCGGTGCCACGACTCTCCGCTCCAGCTCCGCCCGGGCCAGCTCGGCGCG
>JBOHSQ010000120.1:0-13823 GCA_050733295.1 Gemmatimonadales bacterium | reverse complement strand
ACCTCGAGCGGGAGGCGCGGCGACCCGAGGGCACGGCCGACCGCGCGGAGGGTGAGGTGCGCCTGGTCCAGTCCGGCGAGCCCGAGGCCGATCTGGCTGCGCAGCGCCGCGTAGCGGTCCGCCGCGGCCCGGTTCTCGAACACGAGCGTGTTGCCCTGGAGTCGATAGTGCCCGATCTCGCGCTGCAGCAGCTCGAGCACCTCGTCGGTGCGATCGAGCAGGGGCTCGGCTAGGGATGCGGCAGCCTCCGGCTCCTTGCGCGACGGGCGCGGTGCCCAGGCGCTCAGCTCACCAGGACTCATTCCCAGCCGGCGCCCAGCGGCCTTGAGGCTGTCATGGTAGGCGCGCTCGATCGCGGTCTGGCGCAGCCGGTAGTTGCCCATTGCGGAGCGCCCGGCGCTCAGCGACCTGCGACCCTGGGCCAATCCGGCGCTCGTGGTCAGAGTACCGGCGCCGAACAGCCGGCTGAACCCGGAACGGACGAGGTCGGCTTCGAGGCCAGCCTGCGCGGCGTTGTAGCTCCCATCGTAGAATCGCATGAGGTCGGCGTGCGACCGGATACCGCCGCCCGCTGACAGGTTGACCGGCGCGAGCGCGATCGTGCCGGGGTTGATCTTGATCCGGTTGGGCACCGCGCGGACCCGTGGTGCGATGGCGTCCGCACCGGCGGTATCGGCGGGAACGGGGGTCGCCTCGATCGGCGCCGGAGAAGGGCTGCCCACGGGAACCGTGGGCGGCGTCACCAGGGCTGCCGTCTCCTCCGAGCGCCGCACCGCTGGCGCGGGCGTGGCACTGGCAGTTTCCACGGCGACCTGGAGGCCCTCGCGTTCCACGCTGCCGGACGAGGCTTTCCGGATCATCACGACCGCGATGATCACGAGGATGGCGACGACGCCGGCCGCCACCGGCAGCCAACTCCGCGCCGAGCGCAGGCCGACGGGCTCCGCGATGTCATCGACCTTGGAGGGCCAGTCGAGATCGGGAACGTCTGCGGGCACCGCAGGGGCGGTCGCGGCGACCAGTTCAGGCGAAGGGATGTCGGCCGGATCGAGCCCGGACTCATCGGCCAGCTCGCGTCCGGACTCATCGGTCGCCTCCGTGTACGACGATCCCAGGGTGATCGGCGAGGACGGAATCGCGGGCTCCACCGGGGTTGCGGGCGCAGGCCGGATCGAAGCCTCGTTACCGAAAAACCAGGGCGCCTTCTTGCTTGGCTCCGGCGCCGCCAGCCACGGAAGGTCGTCGCTCCGGCCAGACGGCTTGGCGTCGGCGGTAGACTTCGGCTCCTCAGGCGCAGAGGCGGCCGGGACCGGAGGAGACGCTGGCGATGCCTCCGCAGCACTCGGGATCGCCGGCAGGAAACCGGCTCGCGTGGCCGGCGTGGGCGGTGGCGGCGCAGGATCCGGTGGCGGCGTCAGGTCCTCGATCGGGATCGTGGACTCACGAAGCGCCTCCGGCTCCTCCAGCTGCTCGGACTCCTTCGCCGCGTCGGCCTGGGCTTGGGAAGCCTCGGGGGCCGTCGATTCGTCCGGCTCGAACCCGGTCCGCAGTACCTGAAGGTCACCGACGGCCCCGACAGTGGGCTTGGTCGGGACCGGCTCGTCGGCCTTCGGCTCCGGCGTGGAGGCTACATGCCGCGGCGCGGATGGTGCGGAGGCGGCGGGGGACGGCGACTTCCTTCCGCCGGGCGATTCCAGCAGCGAAAAGATGGCGTCGAGGTCGACACCCTGGGCGGGCGAGGGGGCCTGGCTGGCCTCCTCGCGAGCACGAATGAAATGCGGATGCTCCCGCACCGGCAGCCAGCGCTCGGCCCGGCGGTGATAGATGCTCGCGTCCGCGTCCACGGTGCCTTCCCGCACCGCGGCCGAGAATTCCTGGATGGAGGGGTATTCCAGCTCCCGCCCATCGGTCAGGCGAATTCGATACATAGGGGCCGGTTCTCGCTGGTGTTCGAACCGGGGAAGTGCAATCGCCGGGCCAGCTTGCAAGTGGTTGCGTATCAGTGTCTTGTGACTGTCGGCGGGGTGAAATCCTCGCACAATGCCAGAGGAAGCACCCGCCAGCGGCGCTCGGCGCCAGGCCGGAAGGCGCTGTGGCGAGGGGGGTTAGCGGTGGGTCGAGGACGGATCGGACCGACGGATTCAGCCGAGCAATGCGCGATGCTCCGACAGCGAGCGCAGTGTCACTGACGGCATCCCCCAGGTCGGGTTCGAGGGCAACCACCGCGTCGGTTGCCTCCCGGAGCGGGGCATCCTAGCCTTCCTGCGATGACCCCGTGGGTCGGCCGGCTCCTCGCCGCGAACCTCCTGATGTACTTCGTCAGCCACGGCTCCGTGCCGCTGCGCCTGGCGATGACGTTCGTTCCTGGCCTCGCCTTCGAGCGGCCGTGGACCCTTGTCACGTACCTGTTCCTCCACGGCGACTTCTGGCACCTCTTCGGGAACATGCTGGGCCTCTACTTCCTTGGCCCACGGGTCGAATCGAGGCTGGGCGGCCGGCGCTTCCTCATCCTCTACTTCTTCAGTGGCATCGTTGGCGCGGCGCTCTCGATCCCGCTCGCGCCCGGCGCGGCGATCATCGGCGCTTCGGGTGCCGTCTTCGGGGTAATGCTCGGATTCGCGCGGTACTGGCCGCACGAGCGGCTCATGCTCTGGGGAGTGTTGCCGATCGAGGCGTGGCTGCTGGTGGTCCTGCTGACGATTCTCTCGCTCACGAGCGGCGTCACAGGTGCCCAGGCGGGCATCGCCCACTTCGCGCACCTCGGCGGCTTCCTCGGCGGTTGGATCTACCTGGCATGGATCGACCGGCATTCACCGGCGCGCGCATTCAAGGGTGCAGCACTGGGTCACAATCCCAAGAACCCCGCGACACCAGGCGACCTTCAGCGCTGGAACCGGATCCCCCGGGACCAGCTCCACGAGGTGAACCGGGATGAGGTGGACCGGGTGCTGGCCAAGGCGGAGGGTCAGGGCCCCGGCAGCCTCACCGCCGAAGAGCGTGCCTTCCTCGACCGCTTCGCAGGGAAGGACTAGTTCGCCCCAGGGGCACTCGTCACCAGCCGCCTCACCCGTAGCACCCCTTCGAGATACGCGACACCGAACAATGGTGGCACGTCCCGCACGAATGTGACGAACGGCGCGGGGAACCTGTCCCGCGCCGTCCGCATGCCTGCCTGACCCGTCGGAACGATCAGTGGCTGACGACCACCGTCCCGCACTCGGGGTAGGAAACCGTGACCACCCGCGTGACCCCGTTCCGGGTGACCTCGAGGCGCACCACCCCGGCGTCGAAGCGAGGCCGGGCGTCGCAGGCAGGATCGAAATGGATGGGTGTGGTGGTGGCCAGCTCGACAGACCAGGTGCGGCCACCCTTGGCCCAGCTCGAGTTTCCGTCGAAGGTCCAGGTGCCGGCCGGCAGCGGCGCATCATACTGCAGCGACCCCTCGAGGTCCGCCTCGAAGTTGCCATTCCAGTTCTTGACGTGCGTGGCTGTTGCGCCGTCGGGCATCGTCAGCGTCGTCATGAAGTTGGTGATGGTGTGGGTCAGCTGCGTGTTCGGATTGCTCGGGCTTCCGACCACCTGACGGGTTCCGTCCCAGGTGCGGGTGAGGGTTGCGCCAGTCGAGAGTCGCGTGAGCGCCTGGGCCAGGTCCGAAAAGACGAATCGCACCCCGAATCCGGGGACGGCCGGGTCCTCGATGCCGAGGGAACCGGCCATCTCGATTCCGACCCGATCCGTCCGGCAGCTCACTCCCTCGAAGTCCAGCAGAAGCGCGTCGGGCACCGCGTCGCCATCGAGGTTGGCGGGCGGCACGGGCGAAAGCGCCGGCAGGCAGCCCGCGCCCAGCACGAACCGGAGCCCGAAATGCGGCGGCCCGTCGCCGAACAGCCGGGCGCCAGTGCCGGGGGCCACGGTGCTGGTGTAGGCGAAGGACTCCTGGTCATCGGACACCGACAGCGCGATCTCCTCAGCGGTCTGCCGGGAGAGCTCGCCGGAGTCCGGGCTGGTGGAGGGGGCGTCGTCGGAGCAGGCGAGAAGGGCGAGGAGGGCCGTCGCGAAGGCTGTAACGGGAAGTCGGGACGGTGGGGTCGGAGACATGGGAATGCTCCCGGTGACCACGATTAGGGTCGTTTGACTGGGGGACGGGCGGGTCCGGTGCGAGCCGTGTGCCGCCGGCGATGTGCTGGCACCCCAAGGTGTTACTCCCACCCCCCCGACCCGCGCGTCCGTCCCGGAGGACAAGACCACAGGATAGCGGCCTCGTGTCACCGCGCTCCTGGGGGCCGGCGCCGCCCGAGGACTCTCGCCCCCGGTGCCGGTTGCGGGCATCTTGGAGAGCGACCATCCGGCGCCCACCCGCGCTCCCTGGCGGAATCATGTCCGAAACCAGCTTCCTCGAGCAGGTGAACCGCGCCTTCGACCGGGCGGCGGCCTTGACCGAGCATCCTCAGCACCTGCTCGCCAAGATCCGGGCCTGCGACTCGGTGTACCGGATGGCATTCCCGATTCGCCGCGACAACGGCACCGTGGAGGTGGTGCACGCCTGGCGGGCGGAGCACAGCCACCACCGGCTCCCCACCAAGGGCGGGATCCGCTACTCCGTCCTGGTGAACGAGGACGAGGTCGTTGCCCTCGCGGCGCTGATGACGTACAAGTGCGCGCTGATGGACGTGCCGTTCGGCGGCGCCAAGGGCGGGGTCAAGATCGACCGGAAGAAGTATTCCGAGGGGGAGCTGGAGCGGATCACCCGCCGCTACACCTTCGAGTTGTTCCGCAAGAACTTCATCGGCCCCGGCCTGGACGTGCCGGCTCCTGATTTCGGCACCGGCGCCCGGGAGATGGCGTGGATTGCCGACACCTACATCCAGCTGTCCAATGGCGACATCGACGGCCTCGGTTGCGTGACCGGCAAGCCCGTGGCGCAGGGCGGGGTGCGCGGGCGGAACGAGGCCACCGGCCTGGGCGTGTTCTTCGGGATCCGCGAGGCCTGCGCAATTGCGGAGGACATGAAGGCGGTGGGGCTCTCAACGGGCATCGCCGGGAAGCGGGTCGTCATCCAGGGACTCGGCAACGTCGGGTATCACGCCGCGAGGTTCCTGCAGGAGGGTGGCGCCGTGCTCGTGGGCCTGGCCGAGTCCGAAGGGGGGATCCACTCCGAGAAGGGTCTGGACCTGGAGGCCGTGATGGCGCACCGCAAGGCGACCGGCAAGATCACCGGATTTCCGGGTGCCAAGGACCTCCCGGAGACGAGCGCGGCGCTCGAGCTCGACTGCGACGTGCTGGTGCCGGCCGCGCTCGAGAATCAGATCACGGCCGAGAATGCTCCCCGCATCCGGGCCAAGGTGGTCGCCGAGGCGGCCAACGGACCCACCACGGCCGAAGCGGACGAGATCCTGCGGCAGCGCGGGGCGCAGGTGATTCCGGACATCTACCTGAACGCCGGTGGCGTCACGGTCTCCTACTTCGAGTGGGTGAAGAACCTGGACCACCTGCGCTTCGGGCGGATGGAAAAGCGGTTCGAGGAAGGCGCCTATCGCCGGCTGCTCGATGCCGTGGCACAGGCGACCGGCAAGGGCTTCTCGGCCACCGAGGTGGCCGCGGCCACGCAGGGTGCGGACGAGGCCGCCCTGGTGCGCTCGGGCCTGGAGGAGACGATGGTCATGGCATGGCACGAGGTGCTGGTCACCCGGGAGAGGCATCGCGGCAAGGCGGATTCGCGCCTGGCCGCGATGATCAATGCGATCGACAAGATCGTGGCGAGCTACCAGGACCTGGGGATCTTCCCCTAAGTCAGCTGCGCCGGCTCCGGCGCCGCTTCGCCACCTTCCGGGCCGCCACCACCGCGACGACAGCCGCGCCGGCCACCACGGCCGCCTTTCCGGCCTGCTTGAGCTTGCGTTGCACCTCAGGGTCCTTGGCCTTTCGCTGGACGTCCTTGGCGTAGGCCCGTACGGTGTCGGCCGCGTCCTCCACGGTTCGGGTGGCCGACTTCTTCGTCCGCCCGACCGCCTTCTCGGCGGAGTCCAGCGCCTTCTCGGCACGGCGGGCCACCGCCGTCGAAGCCTTCTCGATCCTGCTCGTGATCCGGGCCATCGGGACCTCCGGGGGAGGGGTGTTTCCCTACTATACCCCGATGGGCCGGATGATCACTAGTCGCTGGCGCTCACTGCGCGGCGGTCACCACGGCGGCAACGACCGCACTTTCCCCCTCAGCGAGGGTCACCGCTACCGGCGACGCCGGGTCGGTGGTGAAGGTGAGACCCTCCGGTGGGACGAAGGTCACCTCGTAGTCGCCGGGGAAGAGGAACCGCCAGCTGGCGGAGAAGGTCCCGTCGGTGTCCGGGTCGGCCAGGTCGAGTGGGTGCTCGTTCCCATTCGAGTCCTTGAGGACCGCCTTGGCCTGCGCCAGGGTCACGTCCTGTCCGTCGACCTGGGGCAGGGTCACACCGTCGTCCAGCTGGAGCTCGGCGGTGATCGACGCCGCGAACGTGACCTCGGTGGCGTTGACCACCGGATGCATTACCCAGGCGCCGGAGCTACCGGCCTGGTGCCCGAAGCTCTCCGCTACATCGAAGTCCACGAGGAGAATCCGATCGTCGCCGTCGAACTCGAGCAGGCCCTCGGGCACGGTCACCTTGAACCCCGATTGTCCAAAGCTCGGCATCCGGAGTTCACCGGAGACGGTGGCTCCCTCAGGGAGTCCTTCGTAATCGGGAGAGGAGGCATAGAGCGCGCTTCCGCCGTCCTCCTCCACCTCGAGATACCCGCCGGAAACGACAAACCGGAGCTGGCCATACTGGCCAGCAGGAACCGGAGCGTCGTCGACCAGCAGGTAGGTGTCGTTGGCCAGCGTCAGCAGGTCGGTGGTCACGGGGTCGTCCCGCAACACCACCCGGCCGTCCTCACCCTGAAGGTAGATTTCCTCGATGGTCACTACCGCCGCCAGCACATCGCCGGGAGCGTCGGTCAGCAGGAGGGAAAGCCGGCTCTCGCCCGAGGGGCCGTTGGAGTCGCCGCAGCTCGTGAGGGCCAGCGCGGCAGCGCCCAGGAGGGCCGTGGACCAGGTGCGATGCATTGATGGATCTCCGTTGGTAATCGTCCGCCCTGACAGACTCTACCCGGGCGGTTCCGGTCACCGTCGTGACCACGGCCTCTGTCCGGGGGTCATTTCGTGACAGAGATCACTGACGGAGACGCCGTCGCCAGGGTCCTAGGAGGTGACCGGGAGGCGTTCGCCGTCCTGGTGTTGCGACACCGGACCCGCGGGCTCAGGTATGCGTACCACCTCCTCGGCAATGCACAGGACGCCGAGGACGCCGTGCAGGAGAGCTTCCTCCGCGCCTACCGGGCGCTCGGCAGGTGCCGGGATCCGCAGCGCTTCGACGCGTGGTTCTTCAGGATCCTGGTCAACCGCTGCCGCACTTGGGGGGCCAGGCGGAAGACGCTGGAGCGGCGGGAGATCGCCGATCCCGATGGGGCCATCACCGGGCGGGTCGAGCCGAAGGCCGATGGACTGGGTTGGAAGGATGCGATCGGGCGGGCTCTGGCGGAGCTTCCCCCCGACCAGCGGGAGGCCTTCCTGCTCCGGCACGTCGAGGACGTGAGCTACGAAGAGATGTCCGCCATGACCGGCGCCGGCATTTCAGCACTCAAGATGCGGGTGAAGCGGGCGTGCGATTCCCTTCGCCACAGGCTGAGGTCGGAAACCGATGACCACTGACCACGAGCTCGATGCCCCGCTACGGCGCGCGACGGATGCGCTGCGGCAGCCCATCCAACCGATGCCGGGGTTCGAGGCGCGGGTGATGGAGGCCGTGCGGGCAGAGCGACAGGGGGGCGCGCACTGGCTCCTGCGCTCCCGGGCGGTGAGCCTGTCCCCACTGGCGGCCATCGCAGCCGCCGCGCTCCTGGTGGCCGGAGCAGCCCTTACCACCTGGGCGGTGGTCCGGGATGACGTGCCGGCGCAACTGACTTCCGCGGGATCCGCCGCCCAGACGGTCCGGTTCGTCATCGCCGCGCCCGAGGCAGGATCGGTCGCCCTGGTGGGTTCCTTCAACGACTGGGACCTCGCGGCGACACCCCTCCAGCCGGCCCCGGCAGGGGGAGTCTGGACCGTGGAAATCCCGCTTGCACCCGGGCGGCACGAATACGCGTTCGTGGTGGACGGCGTGCGTTGGCTGGTCGACCCGACCGCGCCGGCGTCGGCCGCTGACTTCGGTCCGCCCAACTCCGTGGTCACAGTGGCCGGGAGCTCATGATGCGTCGCACACTCCTGCTGCTCGCATGTCTGGGCGCCATTCCCGGGACGCTCGCGGCCCAGGGCGACGCCCGGCTCGACCGGCTCGAGCCGAGTGTCGGAGTCATGGTCCGCCACCTCGTCGACTCTGCGCGGGCCGCCGGCCTGCCCACCGAACCACTCGTCGACAAGGCCCTCGAGGGCGCGAGCAAGCACGCCCCGGGGCCGCGGATTTCGGGAGCAGTCAGGGGCCTGCTCGAAGACCTCGGGCGGGCCCGCGGTGCCTTGGGCTCGGGCGCGACGGAGCCGGAGCTGGTGGCGGGGGCGGCGGCGCTCCGGGCTGGTCTGCCACCGGAAGGACTGGGTGCCCTCAAGCGGGCGCGAGGGGAGGCCGCAGTCACCGTGCCGCTGGCCACCCTTGCCGACCTGGTGGCTCGCGGTGTTCCGGTCGAGACAGCACAGGAGGCGGTACTCATGCTGGCCCGCCGGGGCGAGCCGGATCAGCACTTCGTCGAGCTGCGGCAGGAAGTGGAGCGGGACATCTCCGCCGGCGTGCCTCCCGCCGCCGCGGCCTCGGTCCGCGCGAACGGAGGCCGTCCTCCCGACCAGGTCGTCGCCCCCGGGCGCGGCCGAGGGAAGGGCCAGCAGAAGAAACTCGACTAGGGCTACCTTTGGGACATATCCTCCCGAGCGGCGAGGTGACGTCCCGCGATGCAAGTCCGGTCGAGCAGCCGCCTCGCGGCGGTTCTCCTCCTCATCGTCATTCCCTCATCGCTGTCCGCCCAGGCACAGGCCTGGGCGGAACTCGACGTTACCCGTGTCACGGGTGAAGGCCTTGAGCCGGCGACGGGGGTGACACTTGCACCCTCGCTCCGGCTCGACGGCGTCGCCGGGGCCGCGAGCCTCCTGCTCGGCGCGGCCTACGGGCGGTTCGAGAGTGATCAATGGGCTGCGCAGGGCACCGTCGACATCGGCGCCACGCTTGGCCGCCTCGGGCCGCTGCGTCCGGACCTCTCGTTTTCCGCTGCCGGTTTCTCCCAGAGCAGTCGCACCGACCTCAACATGCTGGCTCTCGCCCGCTCACGGTTTCACTATGCCGGATCGACCGCCGGTGTGTGGGGCGGCCTGGGGGGCGGAGTGGGAGATGACGGGGATGTGAGCCGCGGCGTCGGGTTTGCCGACCTCGGGGCCTGGGTCGCGGCGGGGCGGACGAGCCTGGCGGGCACCCTGCTTCCCAGCACGGTCTCCGACGACCGGTACCTGGATGCCGAACTCGCCGGGCGCGCGGTGTGGGCGCGGGTCGAGCTGATCGCGGGAGCCGGGCGCCGCTGGTGGGCGAGCGAGCTGGAGCGGGACGACGAATCGTGGGCCTCGGTGGCGCTCGAATTCCGGCTCTTCCGGCTCATGGCGCTGACCACGGCGGCCGGCAGCTTTCCAACCGACCCGGCACGCGGTTTTCGCGAGGGAGATTACCTGCAGTTCGGCGTCAGGGTCGGCCCGCAGCGCGGCCTCGCACTCGACGCCTGGGCCCTCCGTGAGGCCTACCGCATGCGCCCGCCGCTTGTGCTGCCGGTCGTCACGGGATTCGAGGTGCGGACCAGCCTGGCCATGCGGGTCATCCGGATTGCCGCCCCGGCTGCGAGCCTGGTCGAAATCACCGGGGACTTCACCGACTGGGAGCCGATTGCGCTTACCCGCGCCGGAGATGGGGTCTGGCAGCTGGAGCGCATGATCGGGCCCGGGACCCATCGCTTCAATGTGCGAGTGAATGCCGGGCTCTGGGGGGTCCCGCCCGGGGTGCCGACCCTGCGGGACGACTTCGGCGGCGTGGTGGCGCTGCTGATCATCGACTGAGCGCTGGAGCGAGCATGATCAAGGCAATGCCGTTCGGGCCGGGGCTCGCCGCCGTCACGGCAGCGCGTGCCAACGTACTCGCCACGGTACGGGCTCTCGACCCCGTGCAGCTGCGGCACGTGCCGGCCCCGGGCAGCTGGTCGATCGCGCAGGTCGTGGAGCACCTTACCCTGGCCGAAGAACTGACGGCCAAGGGGCTCCGAAATCCCAGGCCCGTGGAGCGACGAGGCTCCCGCCTCGCCGCCAGCATCCGACTGCGCATCCTCCGGTTGTTCTTCGGCAAGCCGTTCGTCCGGGCCCGGGTGCCCTCGCGTGCCCTCCTGCCCGAGGGGAGCGCCTCGCTCGATGCGCTCGAGTGCCGCTGGCTCGAGGCGGTAGCCGACATCGAGGCCTTCCTGCGCGACCTTCCGGCCGAGCGGCAGCAGGAGCGGCTCTTCCGCCACCCGGTGACCGGCTGGCTCACCCTCGGGCAGATGCTCGAGTTTCACCTGTCGCACATCGGACATCACGCGCGGCAGATCGCCCGCATCCAGCGGTCCCCAGGCTTCCCAGCCTGACCGTGCACCCCGGTCATCCCCGCCTGCGGGCTGGCGCCCCTGCGGTGCCGGACCGGATCCCGCGGCCCGGCGCGGCCCTCCGCGAGACCCTTCGGTCCGGATACCGAGGTCCCGACCTCCGGCGCGACGTGCTGGCCGGGATCGTGGTCGGGATCGTGGCGCTGCCGCTCTCGATGGCGCTCGCGATCGCGAGCGGCGTGCCGCCCCAGCACGGACTCTACACCGCGATCGTCGCGGGCGGCATCATCCCGCTGCTGGGCGGATCGCGGACCCAGGTGTCGGGTCCCACGGCCGCATTCGTCGTCCTGCTGGCGCCGGTGTCCGCCACCTACGGGCTCGGTGGCCTGGTGCTCGCGTCCTTGCTCGCGGGCGTGTTCCAGCTGCTGTTCGGAGTGATGCGGCTAGGCCGGCTGATCGAGTTCATCCCGCACCCGGTCACCACTGGCTTCACCTTCGGCATCGCGGTGGTGATCGCCTCGCTCCAGCTCGCCGACCTGCTGGGGGTGCGCCTGCCGGGCCACGCGGGATCGGTCCCCGAGCGGCTGGTTGACCTGGCCCGGGTGCTCTCCGGGTGGCAGTGGCGGGAACTGGTCACGGGACTCGCCACCTTGTCGATCCTCGCGCTCTGGCCCAGGACCGGCAGCAGGGTGCCCGCGCCGCTGGTGGCGCTCGTTGCCGTCGCCTGTGCGACCTGGCTCGCGGCCCGAACGATGCCGGGCTTCGACGTCGCGACCATCGGCGACCGCTTCACCTTCGATACCGGAGGAGGTGCGACGGGTCGCGGGATTCCCGGACGCCCGCCGGGATTCGCGCTGCCGTGGACGCTCCCCGGCCCCGGCGGCGAGCCCATCGCGCTTACCGTGGACCTGCTGCGGGCCCTGGTGCCGCCCGCGTTCGCGATCGCGCTCCTTGGTGCCATCGAATCGCTGCTGTCCGCCGTGGTGGCCGACGGAATGGTGGGAACGCGGCACGATCCTGATGCGGAGCTGCTGGGGCAGGGCATCGGCAACCTGGTGGCGCCGTGGTTCGGCGGCTTCGCCGCTACCGGGGCACTGGCGCGGACGGCCACCAACATCCGCGCCGGCGCACGCTCACCGGTGGCCGCCGTCACCCACGCCGTCTTCGTGCTGGTCGCGATGCTCGTCCTGGCGCCGCTCCTGGCCCACCTCCCCATGGCCGCCCTGGCCGCGCTCCTGCTCCTCGTCGCCTGGAACATGAGCGAGCTCGAGAACGTGGGTCACATCATCAGGGTCGCCCCGCGCAGCGACGCCCTGGTCCTCGCGTGCTGCTTCCTGCTCACGGTGCTGTTCGACATGGTCGTCGCGGTGACCGCAGGCGTCCTGCTGGCCGCGCTGCTGTTCATGCGGCGCATGGCGGAGATCAGCGGGGCGCGCCTCATCGCGGAGGGCGCGCCGACGGCGCACGGGCCGGTGCCCCCCGGCGTCCTCCTGTACGAAGTCGCCGGGCCGCTCTTCTTCGGCGCAGCGCAGAAGGCCATGCGCTCCCTGCACGACATCGCCGGACCCACCCGGGTCGTGGTGCTCGACCTGGGCGCAGTACCCGTCATGGACGCGACCGGCCTCGTGGGGCTCGAGTCGGCCGTCGAGCGGCTGCAGCTCGACCGGCGTCAGGTCATCCTGGCCCGGGTCCAGCCCCAGCCCATGGAGGTCCTGGCCCGCGCGAACCTTGATGAGAGGCATGCGGGGGTGCATTTCGCGTCGTCCCTCGACGGTGCATTGGAGATGGCGGGCCGCCTCGCGGCCTGACCGCCGGCACGGCGGGAATGTCCGGTCGCCCCCGGGCCACTGCTCGCGTGAGCCGCATCACGTTGTGTGCGCCATGACGTTGCGCTCCCCACGCCGAGGCCCCACTGTAGCGACGCAGACCAACCACGACGTCGCGTTGCGACGTCGTGCTACGACGTCGAGTTTCCCCCGACCGAGGTCGTTTCCATGTTCCCAACTCCAAGCAGGGCCGTCGTCGGCTTCCTCCTCGGAGGCACCATCATCCTGGCCTGCTCGACCAACCCGGCCACCGGCTCGAAGGAACTCATGCTGGTCTCCGAGGGCCAGGAAATCGAGATGGGCAAGCAGACCTTCGCCCAGTCGCTGTCGGTCTATGGCAGCGTGCCCGACTCGGCGCTCCAGGCGTACGTGTCCGGGATCGGGCAGCGCCTTGCCGCGGCGTCTGAGCGGCCCGGGCTCCCCTGGGCTTTCGCCGTGCTCGACGATCCCGTCATCAACGCCTTCGCCGCCCCTGGCGGCTTCGTGATGGTGACCCGTGGCCTCCTCGCCAACATCAACAACGAGGCAGAGCTGGCCAGCGTGTTGGGGCACGAGGTCGGCCACGTCACGGCACGGCACACGGCGCAATCGATCACGCGACAGCAGCTGGCCCAGGTCGGCATGGCGGGGGCGATGCTGGCCCAGCCGGGGCTTGGGAGCGTGATCCAGGCCGCGGGACAGGGCCTGGGTGTGCTCTTCCTCAAGTTCGGCCGCGACCAGGAGTCCCAGTCGGACATGCTCGGCTTCCGCTACATGATGCGGACCAGGTACGACCCGCGTGAGGCCGACAACGTATTCGGAATGTTCTCGCGCATGGAGGCGGCCAGCGGCGGGGCCCGGCTTCCCGACTGGCAGTCGACCCATCCCGCCCCCGAGGGCCGGGTGGAGAACGCCAGGGCGCGGGCGGATACCGTCAGCGCCGACCTTTCGACGTTCACGGTCGGCCGCAACGAGTACCTCCGCCGCATCGACGGTTTCATCGTCGGCGCCAACCCCCGCAACGGCTATTTCGAGGGTGACCGGTTCTACCAGCCCGACCTGGCCTTCCAGGTCGACTTCCCGCCGGGATGGAAGCATCAGAACACCGCCCGGTCGGTGCTGGCCGCGCCCGAGGCGGGCGACGCGATGATCCAGATCCAGTTCGCCGAGGGCACGCCCCAGGAGGCGGCCCAGAAGTTCTTCTCGGGGCAGGGCATCGAGGGCACGGCCCAGAACACCACCGTCAACGGCCTGCAGGCCACGGGCGGCAACTTCACGGCCCAGACGCAGAGCGGAGTGCTCGAGGGGGCGGTGCTGTTCGTGGCCCACAAGGGCCGCACCTACCGCCTGGCCGGGTTCGCGCCCCAGGGGAAGGGCGCCGCGTACGCGGCGCCGATCCGCACCTCGCTGCGC
>JBOHSQ010000119.1:0-4610 GCA_050733295.1 Gemmatimonadales bacterium | reverse complement strand
GCTCGGGGCCACGCTGTGCACGGCGCGCGTGGCTCACTGCCACCGGTGCCCGGTGCGCCGGGAATGCGCAACCGGGCGGAGTGGAAAGGGAAGCCCGGCGGCCTAGCTGCCCAGCCTGCCGCCGAGCCAGGCCAGCAGGGCCAGGGCGGTCATGAGCCAGGTCCGGCGGCGCAGGCGCTGGAGCAGGGCCCGCTGGATCAGGGCGTCGCCGGCGGAGGGATCGAGCCGTGCCAGGTGGCTCGCGTCGGGCAGGACCGCGACGATGGCGATGATCGCCGCCAGCAGCCCGCTCGCGATCATCACCAGGACCCAGGTGCCGGAGGCGCTGAGGCCCCCCTCGGCGACGCCCTCGATCCGGTACATCCCGAACGCCAGGAATAGTCCCGAACCGGTGGTGATCAGCACACCGGGACCGAGCAGCCAGCGGTGGAGGGCGAGCATCACCCGGGTCACCCCACCGAGGCCCGCCGTGTCCAGCCGGGAGAGGGCACCGAGCACGACGATGGCAGCGAGCCCGCCACCGATCCAGAGCAGGAACCCCACCTCATGCAGGAACGCCCAGATCGCGGTCATGGCGCGGTTTCGGTGAGGATCCGGTCGTCCACCGGCTGGCGCCCGGCGAACCCGCCCTCGATCTCGTGCCAGTGGGTGATGTGCGCCTCGTCCAGCCGCCAGCAGAGGAACACCAGGCGGTCCTCACGCAGGGTGTAGAAGTCCACCAGGCCCTCCTCGAATCCCTTGAAGACGCAGCCTACCTCCGTGAGCTCCTCGAGGCAGGCCGCGATGCGCCGCGCATGGCCCGCGACCCGATCCCGCGCCACGAGCAGCTCGGTGGTTTCCCCGCCCTCGCTGGTCGCGGCGCCCGCGAGCATTTCGTAATCGCCCACCGCCAGGCGCCAGGATTGGAACTCGCGGGCCACGTCGCCCACGATGCGGCGCACCAGGGGCAGCGTGGCCTCGGCTTCCTCCAGCGAGAAGATGCGGACGTCCGGCACGGTTACCTCGCCTGCGCGGTCAGGGCCGCAGCACTCTCGAGCGCTGCCAGGGTGGCGCGCCGTCCCTCGTCGACGTGCGCCGGGACGAGGTCGGTGCGGAAGGTGGCGTGCCGCGGCATGCGCGGGCGGACGACCACCAGCGGAGCACGGCCCGGCGTCGCGCGCCAGCGGGCGATCTCGGCATCGCTGCCGTGCGCCATCAGGATCCCGAGGGCACCGTCCGCGTAGCGGAGGAGCGGGGGAACACCGGCGGGCTCGGCGGCGGGAACTTCGTCCAGCCGCGGGCCCACGTCCAGCGCGACGACCAGCCCGGCTTCGAGCGATTCCGCTGCCCAGAGCGGCAGCGCGGCCCGCAGACCGCCATCGACGAGCCGGAGCCCGTTCACCCGGACCGGCGGCAGGTAGAGCGGGAGGGCGCACGCCGCTTCAATGGCGTCGAGCAGGTCGACCTCCTCTCCCCCGGCTCCGAGCCGTACTCCTTGCCCGGTGTCGTAATCGGTCGCGGTGATCGTGAGCGGGACGGGGAGTTCGGAGAAGCGGCGTACGGGGAGCACCCCGGCCAGCGCGCGCCGGAACGGGGCGGGGCGGAGCACTGAGCCCGACCAGAGCCCCCCGAACAGCGCGGCGACCCGCGGTCGCACGATGTCCTCGCGGCGCACCGCCATCAGACGGGCCGCGGCGTCGGCGGCGGTCAGTCCCGCGGCCAGCAGGGCGCCCGCCAGCGCTCCCATGGAGGTCGCCACGTAGTGCGCCGGCGCCAGACCCCGCTCCGCCAGGGCCGAAACGGCGCCGACGTGGGCCGCGGCCTTCGCGCCCCCACCCGACAGCACCGCCACGACCCGCCGCGGGGTCACTGCTTACGGGCCTCGTGATGCGCGCGGGCCCGCTCGAACGCCTCGCGCTCCGCCGCGCTCCCCGGCTCGAGCCGCGGGACGCGGCGCGGCTTCCCCGCACCATCGATCGCGACGAACACCGCGTGGGCAGTGTGGGTGTGCCGCCGCTCCCCGGTGCTCACTGTCTCGGCGAACACCTCGACCGTGATCTCCATCGACGAGTTCCCGACGTAGACCACCGAGGCGGCGCAGGTCACCAGGGACCCGATCGGGATGCGCTCTCGGAAGTCCACGCGGTCGATGGAGGCCGTCACGGCTGGGCCGCCGGCATGGCGGATGGCCGCGACCGCCGCCGCCTGGTCTACCATCGCCATGAGCTGGCCCCCGAACAGGTCGCCGAGGATGTTCGCCATGTGCGGCATCGTGAGCGTGGTCAGCTCGGCACGCGACGCCGACATCGGCCGGGAATCGGGCATGGGCATCCTCAGTAGTCCACCGGGCGGAGGTAGTACTCGCCGATCGCGGTCTGGCTCACCATGGCGACGGTGGGCAGCCGGCGCTTCCAGTGCGTGCTCTCCAGCCGCGTGCGCACCAGTTCGATCTCCGCCGGCGTGATGCCGAGGAGGGCGATGTCCGCCGGCGTGTACCCCGAGAGCAGCCAGTGGAGCACCCGGTCGGCGGTCTCGTAGCTCACCCCGAAGTCGCCTTCGTCGGTCTGGCCCTGGATGAGGTCGGCACTGGCGGGCTTGTCCACGATCACGTCGGACACGCCCACATGACGGGCCAGCGCCCACACCTGGGTCTTGAAGAGGTCGCCAAGCGGGTTCACCGGCGGGGAATCGTCGGCGTGCCAGGTGAAGTAGCCCAGGAGGCGTTCGGTCTTGTTGCCGGTGCCGATGGGCAGCGCCCCGAGCTGGGCCGACAGGTCGAACAGGGCAATCATCCTGGTCCGCGCCATGACGTTGCCCTTCCGGGCGGGGGACTCCGAGCCCACCGCAGCACCCAGGGCATCGACGCTGGCCGTGATGTCCACCGTCCGGGACTCGAGGCCCAGCGCATCGATGACCAGCTGGGCGTGAGTCAGGCTGTCGGGACTGGAGGTCCGGTACGGCATGCGCACCGCGATCACGTTGGCGGGTCCGAGTGCCTCGGCGGCCAGGTAGGCCACCAGGGCGCTGTCCACCCCGCCCGAAAGTCCGAGCACGACCTTCTCGAACCCGCGCCGTCGGCTCACCTCGTCCTTGATGAATTCCACCAGCCACCGGCGCGCGAGCGCGGGATCGATGGCCAGCGGGTCGCGGCGGGCTGCGTGGAGGATGCCCGGGCGAGGCTGGTCCGGCCGGCGCTGGGGACGCTCGACCAGAGTGAAATCGCCCGTGCGGCGGTCCTCGCCCAGCGATTCGAGCAGGTGGGGCAGCTTGATCTCGAGGTCCGCGAGCAGCGGCGTGTCGGCGCGGGCGCGGGTGATGGCGCCCATGTCAAGGTCCACCGGCACCAGCTCGGGCTCGAACACACCGGCACGCGCCAGGATCTCGCCGTCGGGTGCCGCGACCAGGGATCCGCCCAGGAATCCCTTGCCGCCCTCGAACCCGACCAGCTGGCTCACCGCGACGAAGACGCCGTGCTCGGACGCCGCGTCCACGGCGAGCCGTTCCCAGCGGTCGAGGTTGCCCGGCCGGGGGCCGCCGTCGTCGCCATCAGGCCGCGGGTTCAGTCCGCGCGCCGGCGTGGCGCTGAGGACGAAGATGACCTGGGCTCCGTCCAGCGCGGCGATGGTCGGCATCAGTGAGTGCCACGCATCCTCGCACACCAGCATGGCCGCCCGCCCCCAGCGGGTATCGAACGCACGGACGTCCCGGCCCGCCTCCACGAACCGTTCCTCGTCGAAGACGCCGTACGTCGGGAGGAAGACCTTGCGGTGCACATGGCGCACCCCGGCGTCCCCACCGCCCAGGGTCGCATACAGCGCCGAATTGTGGATGCGGTTGCGCCAGAGCTCGTAGAAGCCGAGGACCACATCCACCGGCGGGAGCCCGGCATCGCGGTGGATCGCGGCAAGCTCCTCGTAGAGCTGCTCGGCGGGGCGCGCTACGTCGCGGACTCCGCCCTCGAGGAAGTAGCCGCTCAGGGCGGATTCGGGAAAGACGATGACGTCGGGCGGCGTCGGAAGGGCGGCGGCCTCGCTCAGGACCCGGCCCGCCTCGGCAAGCGTCTCCGTCCAGGCGCCCTTGGTGGGGCGGAATTGGGCCAGCGCGAGGCGCAGCATCGCGTGGAATCTATGCAGGGTTCCGCCGGCCGGAGAGCCCGCCGCTTGACGCGCCACCGCGGACGTCGCGAGGTTCGGCCAGACGTCCTGACGGAGACGGAAGGTGACTGATCCACTCGGCGCCCTGCACGGGGTCGTGAATGCCTGCGAGCCCCTCCCCGGCGTCCTGACCGGCGGCCAACCCGAAGCCCACCACCTCGAGGCGCTCGCGGCGAGTCCCGGGGCCATCGTCCTCGACATTCGCGACCCGATGGAACCCAGGTCGTTCGACGAACCGGCGCTGGCCCGTTCGCTGGGCCTGCAGTACGTGAACATCCCGGTTTCGTCAGGGTCGCTTTCCGATGCCACCCTGGACCGGATCCTCGAGGTCCTGCGCGGCGCGGGAGACCGGCGGGTGTTCTTCCATTGCGGAAGCGGGAATCGGGTGGGAGGCGCGCTTATTCCCTACCTGATGATCGACAAGGGACTCGATGAGGAGGCCGCCATCGAGGCGGCGATGCGCGTGGGGCTCCGGAG